>NZ_RZRK01000006.1:0-22664 GCF_003997835.1 Mesorhizobium sp. M7A.F.Ca.CA.004.12.1.1 | reverse complement strand
CCTGATAGGCGAGATTGAGTATCGACAAGGCGAGAAAGACGAGGCTTTTGAACTCTTCGACCAGGCTCGAAAGCTGTCCAAGACTGAAATCCATTCGCTTCAGAGATCGATCGATCGCTCGATCGAGATGGGCGACCTGTCAAAGGCCGTCGCCGAGATCGACACGTTGCTGCGCCGGTGGCCGGACACATTTCCAGTCATTGCGGCGGGCTTGCCGGCTATTCTTGCAAACCCGGACGGATATCAGGCTGTCCTGGCAGCCTTAAGGATCGAGGCACCGTGGAGGTCCAATCTTTTCTCCGCCCTTGGTAAGGATCCGCGG
Source organism: Mesorhizobium sp. M7A.F.Ca.CA.004.12.1.1 (assembly GCF_003997835.1). Lineage (NCBI taxonomy): Bacteria > Pseudomonadati > Pseudomonadota > Alphaproteobacteria > Hyphomicrobiales > Phyllobacteriaceae > Mesorhizobium > Mesorhizobium sp. M7A.F.Ca.CA.004.12.1.1. The sequence goes on along the minus strand of NZ_RZRK01000006.1, from coordinate 22,342 downwards.
GGCCTGCGCGTCGCAAATCAACTGTTGCTGGACCTTACCGGATCGAGCTCACAACCGACGTCGAAGGAATTGTCTGCCGTAATCAACGGGTACATCCGGCAGAAGGAATACGAGGCGGCCTATCGGCTGTTCCTGTTCAGTATGACCGATCAGGAGCGGACACTGGCCGGATACATCTTCAACGGCGGCTTTGAACAGATCCTCAGCGACAAGCCATTCGACTGGCAGGTTCGCGACCGCTCCGGTCTGGAAATTACCTTTGCCGGGGCGCGCGACGTCGGCGAAAGCGATAGCGGAGCGACTGTCCGGTTTCTGAATACGCCGGTGAAGAACGCCGCGCTCCAGCAATATGTCGAACTGCCTCCCGGCTCCTACAGGATTTCCCTGATCGCCTCCGCGAGAAACCTGAAGCTGCCCAAGCAGTTGTTCTGGTCCATCAGATGCGCGGATCCGGCGGGAGAAATAGCTCGGTTCAACATTCCGGAGGGCACATTCAATCGGCGGCAGTTGAGTCTGGATTTCGCGATCGGACCAGGCGCGTGTCCCATGCAAGTGTTGCGGCTGGAAACAGCTGCCATCGCTGAGAGCTGGCGATTTCGATACGTTGGCACGTTGGTCATGCACAAATTGAGCATCGAAAGAGTTTCATCTTGAGAGAGCGGTCAGCCCGGTCCACGGAATGGGAAAAATATCTGCTTGGGTCGGTTCTTTTCCTGTCAGTGCTGATTGGCGGCGGCACCGCGAGCGGTCTCTACACCGAGGCGGTGATCGAGGTGGCGGCGATTGTCGCGGCCGCGGCCATCTTTTCAAGGCCGTCTGAGCACGGCATCCCTCGCTCGGCCCTGTGGTTGCTTGCTCTGGGCCTTGCCGTGTTCTGTTTCCAAATCGTGCCGTTGCCCGCCGCCCTGTTGAGCGGATTGCGGCCTGAGGTTTTACTTGCAAATCCATGGCTGAGCGGTGAAACCGGGCTGCGTTTCGTCAGTGTCGGCGTGGGACGCACGATCGAGTGTCTGTTGTACTTCGTGGCGATGGCTGCATTCTTTCTGAGCGTCACCCGCTTGCGCCCAGATCAGGTCTACGGCCTCCTGCCCTTCTTTTTGATGGGTGTCATCTGTAACGGATTGGCTGCGGCGATCCAGTATTCGCTCTCCGATACGGTTGCCATACAGGGTTTGCTGCCGTTCACGATCAATGCGGGACTGTTTGCCAACCAGAACCACTTTTCAGCTTTGCTCTTCGTCTCCATCCCCTTCGTCGTCTACTACGGCCTGTTTCGCGGGCACCTTCTGTCCGGGTCGCTCGGTTTGATAACGCTGCTGCTGCTGCTTCTGGCCGCCGGTTCGCGCGCCGGTATTCTGATAGGGCTGGCGATCACCATAATATCGGTCGTCTTTCTGTCCGCGCGCTCGAGGCTGGGCGGGTATGGAATACCCGCTGTCTTCATCGGACTTTCGCTCTACACGATCGGGGCGTGGACGAAGATCGATGCGGAAGTGGTTGACCCGGCCTTTGGACGGGCCGAATTTGCACGCACCACGATCGCGGGAATTGAAGAGAACTGGGCGACGGGCGTCGGCTTTGGGAGTTTTCCGAAAGTCTACCAGATTTACGAAAAGGGGGAGATGATCTTCAAGCCCTACGTCAATCACGCCCACAATGATTATCTGGAATTGGCGCTTGAAGGTGGCGCGCCTGTTGTCTTTCTGGTCGCGGCCTACTCGATATTGCTTTTTGCGTTTTCCCTGGCGGCACGGCGAGATCCGCTGCAGAAAATGGCGTTTCTCTCAGTATCGTTTCTGCTCGTTCATTCCCTGGTCGATTATCCCATGCGAACGGCGGCGCTTGCGATGACTTTCGCCTATATGAATGGCATCATCTTTCACAAGGGATTCGCTGGGCGGTTAAGCCAGAGAGGCGAGTCGACCGAGGCCCATGATGACAATCTGCTTGTTCCCGTCAGGCCGGCTCTGGCAAGACGATAGCAATGCGTCGCCTGGAATTGGCGATGGATTGGCGCTGGATCGTGACCCAGACGTTTGCCGAACGCCGAGATTGACAAGCCATTGCATGGAACCTAAGCACGGTCGGCTGGGGCCGGGGGGTTCAGGCATGTCAAGGAGAGCTTCTTGAAAGGAATTATCCTTGCTGGAGGCAGTGGAACGCGTCTTTATCCACTAACATTAGCAGTCTCTAAGCAAATTCTGCCGATATACGACAAGCCGATGATCTATTATCCGCTGAGCGTTCTGATGCTCGCGGGTATCCGTGAAATTCTGATCATTTCGACGCCGCGTGACCTGCCCGTTTTTCGCGATCTGCTTGGCGATGGATCGGAGTTCGGCCTCGACCTGTCCTATGCCGAGCAACCGCAGCCCAACGGGCTGGCGGAGGCCTTCATCATCGGCCGCAATTTCATCGGCAAGGACAACGTGTCGATGATCCTCGGCGACAACATCTATTTCGGCGACGGGCTGTCGCAGCTTTGCCGCGACGCTGCCTCGCGCGAAAAGGGCGCTTCGGTGTTCGCCTATCATGTCGAGGATCCCCAGCGTTATGGCGTGGTTTCCTTCGACAAGGCCACGGGAACGGCGCTGACGATCGAGGAAAAGCCGCAGGTGCCGAAATCCAACTGGGCGGTCACCGGTCTTTACTTCTATGACAACGACGTCGTCGACATCGCCCCTGCCATCCGTCCCTCGGCGCGTGGCGAACTCGAGATCACGGCGGTCAACAACGTCTACCTCGAGCGCGGCCAGTTGCATGTGCATCGGTTGGGGCGCGGCTATGCCTGGCTCGACACCGGCACGCATGACAGCCTGCATGAGGCCTCATCATTCGTGCGCACCATCGAGCACCGCCAGGGCATCAAGGTCGCTTGTCCCGAAGAGATCGCCTTTGAACAGGGTTGGCTGACAGTGGACCAGGTTCTGCGTCGCGCCGATCACCTGGGCAAGAATGAATATGCCGCCTATCTGCGCCGGCGTGTCGTCGACCTGTCGGAGGGCTAGGTGTTGGAGGTCAGGCCCCTTGGCATCGATGGCGTGCTGGAAATCGTGCCGAAGCGACATGGCGACGCGCGCGGCTTCTTCGTGGAAACCTACAATGCCGAGCGCTTTTCGCAGGCCGGCATAGACCTGGCTTTCGTGCAGGACAATCATTCCTATTCCGCCGCGGCGGGCGTCTTGCGAGGGCTTCACTATCAGCTTGCGCCGCGCGCCCAGGACAAGCTGCTGCGCGTCATCCGGGGCAGCATTCTCGATGTCGCGGTCGACATTCGCCGCGGTTCGAAAACCTTCGGAAAATGGGTCGCTCTCGAAGTGTCGGCCGAAAAGGGCAACCAGATTCTGGTGCCGAAAGGCTTCGCGCACGGTTTCGTGACGCTCGTGCCTGACACCGAGGTCCTGTATAAGGTGACCGACACCTATTCGCAGGCGCATGATCGGTCGGTCCGTTTCGACGATCCCGCCATCGGCATCGAATGGCCGTCATTGGCCGGCGGGTTCCAGCTCTCGGACAAGGACCTCAAGGCGCCGCTGCTGGCCGCCGCCGAGGTGTTCGCCTGATGGGTTGCGTGAGGACAGCGGCATGAATTTTCTGGTGACGGGCGGTGCTGGCTTTATCGGTTCGGCGGTGTGCCGGCATCTATGCGCCAACCCGGCCTATCGGGTGACCAATCTCGACAAGCTAACCTATGCGGGAAACCTGGCCTCGCTGCGGCCGATCGAGAACGCACACAATTATCGCTTCGCGCAGGCCGACATCTGCGACGAAAAGGCTGTGCTCGACATCCTCCGGCGCGACGATATCGACATCGTCATGAACCTTGCCGCCGAGAGCCATGTCGACCGCTCGATCGATGGGCCGGGCACCTTTATCGAGACCAACATCGTCGGCACCTACAAGATGCTCAATGCCGCGCTGGAATATTGGCGCGGCCTGCCCGAAGACCGGAAGAGCCATTTCCGCTTCCATCATGTCTCGACCGACGAGGTGTTCGGCGATCTTCCCTTCGACGGCGGCATGTTCGTCGAGGAAACGCCCTACGCGCCATCCTCGCCCTATTCCGCCTCGAAGGCGGCCTCGGATCATCTGGTGCGGGCCTGGCACGAAACCTATGGCCTGCCGGTCGTGCTTTCCAATTGCTCGAACAATTACGGACCCTATCACTTTCCCGAAAAGCTGATCCCGCTGGTCATCCTCAATGCGCTCGATGAAAAGCCGCTGCCGGTCTATGGCGCCGGCGCCAATGTGCGCGACTGGCTGTTCGTCGAGGATCACGCGCGCGCGCTGGAACTTGTCGCGACCAGGGGACTGCCGGGCGAAAGCTACAATGTCGGCGGCAATTCCGAGCGGACCAACCTTGGCGTCGTCGAGACGATCTGCGATCTGCTCGACGGCAGGCGGCCGCGGGCAGGGGGCAAGAGCTATCGCGACCTGATTTCCTTCGTCACCGACCGCCCCGGTCACGATCGCCGCTATGCCATCGACGCCTCGAAGATAGGCCGAGACCTGGGCTGGGCGCCCAATGAGAATTTCGACAGCGGCCTCGCCAAGACCGTCGACTGGTTTCTCGACAACAAATGGTGGTGGGGACCGATCCGCGAGCAGCGCTATGCCGGTGAACGGCTGGGCGAAGCACGCAAGGGGGCGGCGTGAGGCTGGTTGTCACCGGACGCGACGGACAGGTCGCGGCGAGCCTTCTGGAGGCCGGCCAGGCGGCCGCCGGCGTTGAGGTCATCGCCATTGGCCGTCCGCAACTCGACCTCGCAAGACCCGACACGGTGATCGAAGCGATCGCGGCCGCGAAGCCTGATATCGTCGTGTCGGCCGCCGCCTACACGGCGGTGGATCAGGCCGAGGACGAGCCCGATCTGGCATTCGCGGTGAACGCCGCCGGAGCCGGCAAGGTGGCGCAAGCAGCAAGCCGCCTGGGCGTGCCCGTCATCCATCTTTCGACCGACTATGTCTTCGACGGCACCAAGGACGCCGCCTATGTCGAGACCGACGCCACCGCACCGCGCAGCGTCTATGGCGCCTCCAAGCTTGCCGGCGAGCAGGCGGTTGCATCAGCCAATCCGCACCATCTGATCCTGCGCACGGCATGGGTCTACAGCCCGTTCGGCAAGAATTTCGTGAAAACCATGCTGCGGCTGGCCGCCGACCGCGACGAGATCGCGGTGGTGGCCGATCAGTGGGGAAATCCGACATCTGCACTTGATATCGCCGACGCAATCCTGCATGCGGCGGCACGGCTGCACGAGGGCGCCGCCGCATCCGGCATCTATCATCTGGCCGGAACCGGCGAGGCCAACTGGAGCGGCTTTGCCCGCCATATCCTCGACACAAGCCGCGTGTTGGGTGGTCCCTGGGCGCGGGTACGGGACATTGCTACGATGGACTACCCAACCAAGGCGCGCCGCCCCGCCAATTCCCGGCTATCGAGCGCGAAATTCGCGGCGGCGTTCGGCTGGAATGCACCGGACTGGCGGCAATCGACGGAAGCGGTGGTGCGCCGGCTGCTAGCCGGTGAGCCGAAACAGGCATTGACGGCATGAACAAGCACCCTTCAGCGGAAAACACGCGCGATGCCGCGCCCGTCGACGAGCCGAAGGCACGCAAGGCAAAGCCGAAAGCAGCCAAACGCACCTGCATCATGGTGCTCGGCATGCATCGCTCGGGCACCAGCGCGCTGACGAGGGCGATCAATCTGCTTGGCGCGGAACTGCCTAAGAACATGCTGGGCGCCAATCTATCCAATCCAACGGGTCACTGGGAGCCGGAGCGTCTCATTGCGCTGCACGACCAGATGCTGGACGAAGCAGGAAGCAGCTGGGATGATTGGCGATCCTTCGATCCCAACGATCTCGGCGCGCAGCGTCTGCGCTTCTACAAAGCAGAGATCGCGCGGCTGATCGACGAGGAATACGGCAGCGCGCCGTTTTTTGTGCTCAAGGAGCCGCGTATCTCACGTTTCGTGCCGCTTTATGCGGAGATCTTGAGGCGCATGCGCATCGATGTTCGGTATGTGCTGATAGACCGCAATCCGTTGGCTGTGATCGCTTCCCTGGCGAACCGAAACGGTTTCACGATGGGCTTCAGTTCGCTTCTTTGGCTTCGCCACGAATTGGAAGCCGAGCGCGCAACTAGGGGTCGGTCACGCATCTTGTTGTCTTACGAGAGTCTGCTTGATGACTGGCGACAGGGTATCGACGGGATCACTGCTACTCTCAGCCTAGACTGGCCGGTACCCGACGTGAAATGGCAGTCCCTGCTGTCTGAGCATTTCGCTACCGACAATCAGCACTTTGCCGCCAGCACTGAGTTGCTCGACGCAGACCCGCGCATCATTGACTGGGTCAAAGACGCTTATACCGCACTGATAGCGCTCAGGTCCGATGATACTGATGCAGTTGCAATAGAAATTCTTGATCGGATCAGAGCAGAGTTCGAATCTGTTTCACGAACTTTTGGCGACGCTTTTTTCCTTGAAATTGATTGCCGTCTCCGCGTGTTTCATCGGCAGAAGTTGGAACAGCAGCAATTAGCCAAACAGCGCGATGCGCGGCCCGCAAAGCAGGAACCATTCGTTTCACTTCGTGACCTGTACGATGCGCATCGCGGCAAAGTGTCGGATAAATGGTCGATCTATCTCAGCACCTATGACCATATTTTTTCAGAGTATCGAGACAGTCCGGTTCGAATCCTGGAAATCGGAGTTCAGAATGGCGGATCCCTGGAGATATGGCAGAAATATTTCCCCAATGCTGAAATAATCGTTGGCTGTGACGTCAATCTGGCTTGCGGAAATCTCGTTTTCGACAGCCGGAAGATAAAGATCTCCGTAGGTGACGCCAATACTGATGAAACGGAGCGCGACATCATCTCGATGTCGGAAAAATATGATATTATAATTGATGACGGATCGCACCTATCCTCGGATATAATACGCTCGTTCGCGCGATATTTCCCCCACCTTTCCGAAGGGGGCATGTACATCGCCGAAGATCTGCATTGCAGTTACTGGCAGGAGTTCGAGGGCGGTCTCTACGATCCGCTTTCCTCAATCTCGTTTTTCAAACGCCTGCTTGATGTAGTCAACCATGAGCATTGGGGACTGGATCGTCGTCGGGTCGATGCCTTGGCCACTTTCGCCGACAGGCACAAAGTCACATTCGATGAGGCTTCTCTCGCGTCGGTTCATTCCGTCGAGTTCTTGAACTCGCTTTGCATCGTAACGAAGCTGCCTATTCCGGAAAACGTCCTCGGCGCGCGCAACGTGCACGGGCAGGTCGCGCTCGCCGACGGGAGCGTGGTTCCTCTCGACGACACGAAGAGCAAGGCGATCGATCAAACCGGAAATCCATGGTCGTTGAAGTCAACAACCATGGAGGAGGAGATCGAAACCAACAGGAAGTTGTTGGGACATCACGGGGCACGCATCGAGGCTTTCTCCAGCGAGATAGCTGATATGCGTGAACAGATCCGGACCCACAAAGACGAGATCTCAGGCACAAGGGCACAAGTTAGCGCGAGAGACGAAGAGATCGCTCGAGAACGGGCACAGATCATTGCGAGAGACAAAGAGATCGAACTCTTGCAAGAAAATTTGTCGATGGCGCACAGGGCGACGAGTGCGCTGCTTGCGGATCGCGACGAGGCGCGATCCGAGGAAATCCGGTTGCATGAGGTTCTCGATGCCGTTTATGCCAGCACATCCTGGCGAGTGACCAAGCCTCTGCGGGGGATTGGGAGCCGCGTCCGCGCTATCGGCGATGTTCGCATAAGGGTCCGCCGCTTGGCGATTCGGGGTGCCTACGGTTGTTGGCACAATGTGCCGCTCTCCACCGACCTCAAGCGAAAATTGAAGAGAGCGGCGTTTTCGACCTTTCCTTCGCTGTTTGGCGTTACGAATGCCTACCGCGCCTGGAGAAGCATGGAGGCACCCCAAGCGCCTGTGGGCAGCAACGAGATGGTCTTGCGCGGGGCGCTGGTCAGTTCCGGCCCGATCTTCTCGCCCGAACCAGTCTATGTGCCGCTTCTCGATGCGCCGCCGTTGCTCCAGAAGCCGGTGCGCGTCATCGCGTTCTACCTGCCGCAATTCCACCCGATCCCCGAAAACGATGAATGGTGGGGACAGGACTTCACCGAATGGTCTAATGTCCGGCCCGCTGAGCCGCAATTTATCGGTCACCACCAGCCGCACGTGCCGGATACGCTCGGCTACTACGACTTGCGCGATACTGCTGTGCAGCATCGCCAGATCGAACTGGCAAGGCTCTATGGAGTGGAAGGCTTCTGCTTCTATTTTTATTGGTTCGGCGGCAAGAGGCTCCTGGAAAAGCCGCTCGAAAACTGGCTCGAGGATAAGCGCCTCGACATGCCATTCTGCGTCTGCTGGGCCAACGAGAATTGGTCGCGCCGCTGGGACGGAATGGACCAGGAGATCCTGATCGCTCAGGATCACTCCCCCCAGGATGATCTCGCGTTCATCGCCGAGGTCGCGCCCTATCTTCGTGACCCTCGCTACATCCGCATCAATGGCAAGCCGCTGTTGCTCGTCTATCGGCCAAGCCTGCTCCCGGCGGCGGCTGAGACAGCGCGGCGCTGGCGGACTTGGTGCCGGGAGAACGGCATCGGCGAGATTTTCCTGGCCTACACCCAGTCCTTCGAATCTGTGCCCCCCCATCGCTACGGGTTCGATGCCGCCGTGGAATTTCCGCCAAACAATTCCGCGCCGCCAAATGTCACGCATACAGTGACGCCGCTGCATGAGGATTTTGCCACGACCGTCTATGACTGGTCGGTATTCCCACAACGCAGCGAAACCTACTCATCCCGCAAATACAAGCTCTTCCGTTCGGTTTGCCCGGGCTGGGACAATACCGCACGCCGCAAGCGCGGCGGCACGGTGTTCATCAACAACACCCCCGAGCTGTATCGCAGATGGCTGGACAATGCCATTGAGGACACCTTGGCCCATATTAGCGAGCCATCCGAGCGGGTGGTTTTCGTCAATGCCTGGAACGAGTGGGCGGAAGGCGCTCACCTGGAGCCCGATAGCGTTAACGGCCACGCCTATCTGCAAGCGACCCGCGACGCTTTGGAGGCGGCGAAGGGGAAGTCCAAGGCCAGGATTGCAATCGTTTCCCACGACGCCCACCCGCATGGGGCGCAATTGCTGGCTCTCAATCTGGCCAAGGGATTCAAGCAGCTTGGTTTTGAGCCCGATCTCATCGTGCTGGGCGACGGTCCGCTGCTCGGCCGTTTCGCCCACGCCGCGACCGTGCACAGGATCGACTTGCCTGAACAAGGCGATGCCGATGTGTTGAAACGTCTGGCCACCATTAGAAACAACGGTGCCGAGGTCGCCGTCGTGAATACCACCGTATCCGGAAAGCTCATCCCGCTGCTGAAGCAGGCAGGGTTCCGCACCGTTTGCCTCGTCCATGAACTGCCCGGAATATTGGCGTCCTACGGTCTTGCTGACGCAGCCGCAGCCATTGTTGAGAACGCTGAAACGGTCGTTTTCCCAGCCGAGATCGTCAAAGCCGGATTCGAAGAGTTTGTTGGCCAACCGGTCAGCCAGTCGGTAGTCAGGCCGCAAGGACTCTATCTGCGTACGCCCTACCTCGCCGAGGATCGCCAGCAGGTCCGCGAGGCGGTCCGCGCACGATTAGGGCTTTCGCCAAATGCAAGCATCATCCTGTGCGCGGGCTATGCCGACCATCGCAAGGGCCTCGATCTTTTCGTTGATGCTTGCGTCAAGGTTATCGCATCCAGGCCGGATGCGGTTGCAGTCTGGGTCGGTCATGTCGATACCGTCTTTCACGCCAAGCAAATGCGACGGGTGAAGGAAGCGGGACTGGAGAGCCGCTTCGTCTTTGTCGGATTGGTGGAAAATCCGCAGGAATACTATTTCGCCGCAGATATCTATGCCTTGACCTCGCGTGAGGATCCGTTCCCCTCGGTGGTGCTCGAGGCGCTGGATGCCACAGTGCCGGTCGTTGCCTTTGAGGGCGCTGGTGGCTTCCAGGATCTGCTGAAGCGGGATTGCGGTATCCTCGTGCAGGCATTCGACACCGATGCGATGGCCGAGGTCATTGGCAATCTGCTCGACAATCCAAGTGAAGCCCGGCGTCTCGCCAGCGTTGGCCGCGATATCGTCCGCCAGGAGTTCAGCTTCAGCCATTACCTGCATGATCTGCTGATTTACGCCGAAAAGCCATTGCCGCGGGTGTCGGTCATCGTGCCTAACTACAACTACGCCCGATACCTGGGCGCACGTCTAGGCTCCATTGTCGATCAGACGATAAAGCCCTACGAGTTGATCGTGCTTGACGATGCTTCGACCGATGATAGCGTCGAAGTCATCGAGAAATTTCTGGCCGGTTGCGACATTCCATACCGGCTGGTGGCCAATGCGCAGAATTCAGGATCGGTATTCCGCCAATGGATGCGGGGGGTCGAAATGGCGCGCGGCGATTATGTCTGGATCGCCGAAGCCGACGACCTCGCCGATCCCGATTTTCTGGCCGAGCTTCTGCCCGCCTTCGAACGCGAGGAGGTGGTGATGAGCTATTGCCAGTCGCGACAGATGGACGGCGCCGGCCGGGTCTTGTCCGAACACTATCTCGACTATGTGTCGGACATCGACCGGTCTCGCTGGACGAAACCCTACGTCGTGGACGGCCGCCGGGAAATCGCCGAGGCACTTTACCTCAAGAACACCATTCCGAACGTCAGCGGCGTCTTGTTTCGAAGGGAGGCGCTCAGCAATGCGATGGCCAAACACAGCGAAGAGATCATGTCGTTGCGCAACGCCGGGGATTGGGTGACATATTTGCGTCTGCTCGAAAATGGTTCGATCGCTTTTTCCCCGCGTTCGCTCAATTCACACCGCCGGCATCAGTCGAGCGTAACCATAGGAAATTTCGATCTCAGGCACCTACAGGAGATCAGGCAGGTACAGGCCGATACAATCCGCAGCCACGATCTTGGACCTGCCGCGCTCGAACGAGCGAGCATCTACAGCCATGAACTCAGTGAACGATTTGGTATTCCAATTCAAGAATGACGACGCTGGTGACTGTGGGGAGTTAGATGTCTACAGAGCGTCGAGGAGATTTTAGTGAGAGTTCTTTTTCTGGGAGCGCCAATAGCTCCGCATCCTGATCCGCAGATTGCTTTTGAAAAGAAATTCGAAATCATTGGATATAACACCGGAAATCTTCTGATAGGGCAGTCTCTGTTCGAGGAAATTCGCTTTGAAGAGTTCGGTCAGGGGTTGGACTATTCCCCGCAAGAAGCAAACGAACGTTTCGACATCATTGCTATCGCCGCAGCAAATTTCATTTTCAAAAATTTTGATTTGTCCTACTTGGCTGACTTTATCGAGCCGACCAAGCTGCCATGCTTGGTTGCCGGCCTCGGGGCGCAAGCTTCTATCATCGGTGAAAAAGTCACAGATATCCCAGAGGGCAGTAAACGCTTCCTTCGTATCATATCGGAACGCAGCAAGACCGTGGGCGTGCGTGGCCATTTTACGGCTGAAGTCATGAATGACTTTGGGATAACGAACGTCAGAGAGGTTGGATGCCCAAGTTTGTTTCGCAAATTGCGTCCGGATTTGAAGATAAAGAGGCCAGGAAGAGACGCCGAGCTGAGGGTTGCAGTGAACGGATCACGCAACGTATTTCTTCATTCGGCCAATCCCGAAGCTGCCCGGCGCGTTGAAGCTGATCTTTTGAAATTATCCGCTCACAAAAAATATCCATATGTTCTTCAGAACGAAGAACCGGAAATGAAAATGCTACTTTCCAGAGATGGGAGAGAAGACGATTTTGGGGTCGCCCAGGCAGTGCTCGGGCAGATGAACATGGAAATGGATCCGTCGCTCTATGTAAAGCATGTCAAAGAGAACGCAAAAATGTTCTTTGATTTGGCAGAGTGGGATGCGTACATCTCGAAATTCGACTATTCGATAGGAACGCGCTTCCATGGAAATCTGATTGCATTAACCAACGGTGTTCCTGCAACCATAATTTCCCACGATTCGAGGACGACGGAAATGGCGGAACTTATGAGCATCCCGCATATCCCGGTCGATAAAGTGGGACAATTGAACGTCAACGAGCTTGTGCAGGCTGGCAACTATGATGAGTTTCAGCGCAAGTACACTGTACTATATGATCGTTTTGCCCAATTCCTTTCGGAGAATGGGGTTGCCCACCGGCTAGAATAGCACCGTGGAGCTGAACTCGGACCGAAGCAGCATTCTGTTACGGCTTCATTTTTGAAAATCCTGATGGTGCTCCATGAATTCTGATTCCTATCCAGTTTACCGCCGGGCAGGTTACTGCCCAATCTGTGAAGCCAATGTCGAGTTTTCCGCCCACTATGATTGGTATCGTGATCATCTGCTCTGCTCCAGATGTGGATCGATCCCGCGTGAGCGCGCTTTGGCTCTTACGCTCACGCGACATGTCTCTCGTTGGCGCAACCTTGTTATTCATGAATCGTCTCCCACTCCCCGCGGAATTTCTCCGAAGTTGAAGCGGGAATGTGCCGGTTATGTTGAATCGCAGTACTTTCCCGGAGAGCGTTTGGGCTCGTCCGTCAAGGGCTTCCGAAACGAGAACCTGGAGGCGCAGACATTTGGTGATGCGACTTTCGATGTCGTCGTTACACTTGATGTCATGGAGCATGTGAATATGCCGGAGCGGGTGACAAAGGAGATTGTCCGCACCCTGAAACCAGGCGGCGCTTATCTGTTCACCGTTCCCACCTACAAGGGCAAGATCGACAGTGAGCGCCGTGCGCTCTACAGGCCGGACGGAACGATCCAGCACACCGGCGAGCCGGAATATCATGGCAATCCTGTTAGCGATGCTGGTTCGCTGGTAACATTTCACTACGGCTATGACCTGCCGGAACTGATCCACCGATGGTCAGGAATGGATGTCGAGGTATGCCGTTTTCATGATCACTGGCACGGCATAATAGGCGAATTTACAGAAGTATATTTGGCACGGAAGCACGCCCGCTAACCAGGCCGAGGCTTTCGTCAGGAGCGAACGTAGTATGCAGATCGATAAGTTGGCAGCGATGTGGCAGGGCTATAGGCAGCGGGGCGTCATCCCAACGATCCACCTTGACGACGGGATGTTCAAAGGCAATCCCTTTCTTGATGACTACGACATTGTTGGCGAAAGCGTGTTGAAGGTGATCGTATCGATCTTGGCAATCGCCCGGAAAGAAGCCATTTACAATATTATGGATTTTGGATGCGGCCATGGGCGTGGCGCTCGCTACATCCGGTCACTGTTCCCTGCCGCCAAGATAACCTTCTGCGATATCGATCCGAGCTGCGTCGAATTTTGCGCCCACGAGTTCGGGGGAGATGCGGTGCTTTCGTCTGAGCATCCCTCTGACATTAAAATCCCAGGCGGCATGGATCTAATCTGGGTTGGCTCTGTCTTCACCCATGTCGATTACGAGAGAATGCAAATTCTTTTCGATAAGCTTTTTGCGGCATTGGGGCGCGGGGGGATACTGATCGCAACCTTCCGGGGGCACAACACGTACGAGATCACAAAGAACGACCCGATCCAAGCTGCTGCCCAAGCACAAATGCTGAAGGACTACGAGCAGACAGGGACTGGCTATTGGCCATACCCAAATGCCGCAGGCCAAGTTGGCATGAGCGATTGGGGACTTTCGCTTGCATCGATCGAGCGAGTTGTGGCGCTAGGCAAACGGCACGCCAATGCTCGCTTGGTCGGCTATAGCGAATCCGGATGGGCGAACGTCCACGATGTTGGCGCTTGGACGAAACGCTGAACCACCGTGTATTCGACATGGCGGTCGAGAAGTCGGTTATTCTGGTCCTCAAACTGGTGGATCAAAAGGTATCCCGTTTCCGACTGAGCGAATCTGCCAAGCACGCTGCCTCTACAGAAGCGGGTCCGTCTGCTTCCCTCGGACCAATCCAAAGATTTCGATTAAATCCCTTATCGATTGGTAACTTTTGCAAGGGCTTGCTGATTTGCGTAGCTGGGCATCTCACCGAGCCTTATCAGCGCAATGTCGCCCTGGATTTCCACACTACCGGGGGCTGGCCATACCGGCATCGCCGAAAGACGAACAATCGTCTGGTCAACCTGATCTGGGGTAGCACCGTTCAAATTGGAGTAGCCGAGCAATTTCATGTAATAAGCGATGCGCCAACCGTTGCCACCGTCCCATTCGAAGAACGAGTGGCCGACTGTCGAGCCGGGCTGCTTGGGATAGTTGGTCACAAATGGCTGGGCGCCAAACACGCTCAGAGCATAGCTGCGCTTTACATCAAAACCGCGCGCGGCCGACAGCCTGTCGAAGATGGCGCCCGCCATGAGTGTATCATGCTTGTCGACCAGATAGTTAGACGCCTGACGATAGTTCTGGGCCACCAGAATTTGGAAAATTGCCACGGCCATCAAGATGGTTGAGGCTACGCGGGTTCTCGATTCTCTGCTCGTCACCGCGACATAGGCAAACATCCAAACTGCAATCGGAACCCCGACGAGGCTCCTGACAGGCATGCTGCCCGCAGCGAGGAGGTGAAAGCCGAAGGGAATAAGCAATGAAGCGAAGGCAATTGCCGTCAACAGCAATTTCGAGCGGGGCAATTCCTTCAATAGCGCCCAACCGCCAAGGATCAACAAGAGCGGAATTGCCCACAACGCGACGTCATATGTGCGCCGGTCCAGACCATAGATCCCGCCTATCGCTCCAAGCACACGCCCAATAACTGTGGCCGGATGTTGAAGCAAAAAGCCAGGCTGGGAAAGCGAGTCGAAATACTCGTTTCTAGCGGGGGTGAACGATCTGAAAATGGCATCGCCGACGACATAGAACAATATGGCACCAGCCAGCAGAATACCGGTCCGAAGCAGGTCTTTTGGCAGCGATTCGCTCCTTCCTGCCCGTGCTTGCAGAATTGAGATCGCGATGCCCAGGACCAGAATTGCCGGTGCGAAACTCTGGTAGATCGAGATGGCGAAGGCGCCGACTCCCACAGCTCCGAGAAAGCGAGGGCTGAGTGGGGAAACCTCCTCCTTGCGGATCAGCCAAAGCGCTAGAGCGGTCGCGAACAGGCCGACGCCGATAGCGGCAATGTTTGAATAAAATTCGACGATAAAAAACCAGGTCGGGAAAGCACAGAAAATCGCAAAACATGCGTACTCAGCGATGGAGAGCTCTTGCTTGTTAATGACATCCATGACGAGGAGGTAGGCGGCCACGCAACCGGCGCCAAAGACAGCTGGAGCCAAGAAAGGCATTACCGGATGAGGAATAAGGAACCTCTCGATCAGATATGCCCCCCAGCGTCCTTGAATGATCCAGACGGATGCGTCCGTTCTGAAGGCTGTTACTTCCTCATCCACTGACAGCGGAAAGGAAGCCAGCTCGGAAAAATACATCGCGGCGAAAATCGCAAAGAGATTAATGGCTGGTCGTATTGTGCTCGGTCGCGTCAGCATGATCTGCGGAGTATCCATCGAGAAATCACGAAGTTGAGGATGGTCGTGATGGCAAGGGTGACAAAGAAGGCTGCTGCAGCATTTTGCAGAACGCTTTCAAGCGTTTTGAGGGCTGCTAGGCCGAGCACGAACACGACCGCAATCGACGCCCCGATTGCCAGTCGATCGGCGATGCCCGTGCGGCCGCCGGGAAAGACGCGATCGGGATAGAACACCATTACGAACACAAGTCCTGTCAGCCAAGCGAGCGCGTAAGACAAACTTGAGGGCAGGACGACAAGGCCGGCAAAATAGACAAGGCTGGTCAGGGCGGTATTTAGTCCGCCGGCGACAAGAAACCGGACGGCGTCTCCGCCAATGCGATCAGCGGTCATCCTGCCTGACCGTATCCAGGAAATCCGCATAGTCCCTGATGTAATCGCCAGCATCATAGTTGTGCGAAGCCATGACCAGCAATGCTGTATCGGGTTGGAATTTATACTGAATTCCCCAAATGCCGGGCGGAATGTAGAGGCCGATCGAGGGTTCGGTCAACGAAACCTCTTTTCTCTCATGGCCGTCGTCAACGACAACGGACAGGCGGCCATGGGCCGCGATCAGGAATTGATGGCACTCGCGATGCGCATGCTCACCCCTGACCTTGTCGGAGGGAACGCCATAAACCAGAAAGGACCGGGCCGGCTTAAACGGTAGGTTTGCACCGAATTCGAGCGGGGCGAGTTCGCCTCGCAGATCGCTAAAATGCGGCAGCCGCCAGAGCTCGGTACCACCCACCCCAAGCGACATTTTCTCGCCCACTGCGCCGGGGAAGGTTTGCGTCAAGGCTGGCACGATCTTCGGGCCGGTCTGGTAGCCGATGATGACTGCGGGATTTCCGACCACGACGGCGTTGGCAGGGACGCTCTTGGTCACCACGGCGCCGGCGCCGACCATCGCCTGGCGGCCGACGACAATGCCCGGCAGGATTGTGGCATTGGCGCCGATGGAAGCGCCGTCCTCGATCGTGGTCAGCAGAAACGCCTCGGGATATCCCTTGGAGCGTGGGAAGCGATCATTGGTGAAGGTCGCATTCGGGCCGACAAACACACGATTGCCCAGGCGCACCCCGTCCCACAGTTGGACGCCGCTCTTGACAGTCACGTCATCGCCGACGATCACGTCGTTCTCGATGAAGACGTGATCGCAGATGTTGCAGTTCGAGCCGAGCACGGCCCCAGGCAGCACGTGAGCGAAGGCCCAAATACGCGTTCCGTCGCCGACATGGGAGCTTTCGCAGATACCCCGTTCGTGCACGAAAAATGGCTTGGCGTTCATTTCGCTGTTCCGTCAACGACGCGGCTGATGATCCGAAGTGGGCGCGATTTGGTGTTTTCAACTGCCCGCCAGAGATAGCAACCAAGAATCCCTTGGACTAGAAGACTGGCCGAACCGAAGCCCGTGATCAGCAGCACCAGTGTCGTATAGCCAGCGGGGTCTATATTGCCAAGTAGCCGTGCAATCACGGTAACGACTGCAAATAGGAGACTTAGCGCACAGCCGGCAAATCCTACCCAGAGGGTGAGCATTATCGGAAAATCAGAGAACGAGAAAATGCTGTCCATCATGTATCGGAACCGCCGTGCCATGCCCCAGGCGCTTGTTCCGTGCTTTCGTTCGCGCCGCCGATAAGGCACGAATTCCCGCCTGAAGCCGACCCAGAAAAGTTGTATGACAAGCGAGCTGTTCGGCTCCTCGATCGAGAGGATCGCTTCCAGAACCTGACGGTTGCAGGCGAAGATATCCACTCCGCCACTCGGCATGCTGGGCAGGACGAGCCTGCGGTAGGCCGACCAGAAAGCCCTCGACAGAAATTTGGTCAAGGGCGGATCGCTACGCCCGGTTCGCTGCCCAAACACGACGTCAGCCTCGTCCTTTTCCAGCTTCGAAAAGAATTCGACGATCAGTTCAGGCGGCTCCTGCAGGTCGGCGGCCATCGCAGCGACCTGGTCACCCGAAGCGTGTTCGAGCCCGGTTCGAATAGCAGTGAACGAACCAAAGTTCCGGCTATGGAAGATGATCTTGTAATCATAGCCCGAGCCTTTCAATTCCTTGATCAGCAGCGGGCCGGATTCGTCCGGCGACCCGTCGACGACGAAGACGAACTCGATGTCGCTATGATATCTGGAGTGGAAATCGGCGACTGCGCCCAGGAGGGAAGGGATGTTCGCCTGATTTCGATAGATCGGGAAAACGATCGAGCGTGTTGTCACATTGTCTCCCATTCGCGGAGGGCCAGGCAAACCCGCTCTACCTCGTCGTCCCTCATATCGGGATAGCAGGGGACCGAACAGAGACGGCTGACGCTGGCCCTCGATACGGTGAGATTTTCGCTCCCCATCATCGGTAAGTCCGCCCAGCCGACCTGGTCGCAATCCAGCACAGGGTAGTGTATGTCAGTGTCGATGCCGCGCTCTTTCATGAACGCCCTGAAGGCGTCCCGGTCGTCGCAAAGCGCGACCGCGAGGTGCGCGACAGCGCCTTCGCCACCTTCCAGGAACTGGAATCGACGCCCGGCAACCGACTTGTACTGGTCTAGGATGCCACGCCGCTGCTGGTTGCGTCTATCCACATCGCCCAGCAAAACGTCCAGTATCGCGGCTTGAACTTCATCCATGCGGGAGTTGCGGCCGTTGGGCACGCCGACATGATATTTTGAACTCCAGCCATATTGTTGCAGTTGCCGTACATGCGCGGCGGTTGCCGTGTCGGAGGTAAGAACAGCGCCGCCGTCCCCCATGGCTCCGAGATTTTTGGTTGGGTAAAAGCTGAACGTGGAGATATCCCCCAGCGAGCCTGCAACGTCGCTTCCGATTCTCGCCCCGTGCGCCTGCGCGCAATCTTCCACGATTGGAATGTGCGAGAGGCCAGCCTGCTCAAGTCCGTCCCGGATGGCGCGGACATCAACGACGCCACCATAGAGGTGGGTGGCGACGATCGCAGCGGTGTCTGCGCTGGCTGCTTTCAGTACCGATTGAAGGGCTATGAGTTGGCTGGCTGGTTCGATATCGACATAGTGCGGAACGAGATCATTCTGCCAGCAGGCACAACTGGCATAGCCCCCCGCATTGGCGGCGACGATCACCTCGCGCCCGTCGTAGCGCTTGGTCACTGCGGCCAATGCAAGTTCGAGCGCATCCGTCCCGTTGGCCACGAGAACGCATTCCGAAACACCTATGAATCTGGAAAAATTTGCCGCAAACCTTTTGCCGATAGCGCCATTGAGCCACCATCCCGAACGTAGCGTGTTCACTACCTCACTCTCGATTTCGACCTGGTAGCGCTGATACAGGCGCTTCAGATCATTCATCGGAACAGATTCTTGTCTCGTCATCGGTAACTCAACGGCTCGAGCGCAATTCATTTTAGTAACGTCCGCAGGGCGCAACGTTGGCATACTCAACTACAGCAGGTGCGACGAATTGGAATCTGAACTGCGAGCAAATAGTATCCGGGAAGAGTACCTTTAAGACTTAGCTCGCGTTCCAGCCCTCTTTGCAGGTTTCGTCGTGAAGGCTTCGACCCTTCCGTTCTTAAGCGTCATTCTTTTCGTACATACGCTTTCGAGCAGGCTCTCATTGTGGGTCGCCAGGACGATGATGCCTGCCTTCTCTGCCAGTTCATCCATGCGTCGTTTGGCTTTTTCCTGAAACGCGGCGTCGCCGGCGCCGATCCACTCGTCCATCAGCAGAATTTCGGGGTCAAGCGCTGTAGCCGCAGAGAAAGCAAGACGAGCGGCCATACCCTGGCTATAGGTTTTGAAAGGGACATCGATAAAGTCGCCAAGTTCGCTGAAGGCGATGATCTCCGGCATTTTTTCTTGGATCTCGGCCTCGGTCCACCCGCTGATCAAACCCCTCAGAACAATGTTTCGCCGCCCCGTCGCTTCGGGGCGAAATCCTATGTTGATGTTGAACAAAGCGTCGACTTTGCCTTCGATGGCTACTATGCCGGACGATGGCTGATAGATGCCGTACAACACCTTGAGCAGTGTCGTCTTGCCGGCCCCGTTTGGGCCGACCAAGCCTAACCGATCGCCTGCTTTGAGTTCAAAGCTGACATCTTCCAGCGCCTGCACGACCTGCTTGCCGCCGGAACGTCCGATTTTGCCTCCAAGACCACCCAGGCGCCGGTCAGGCGCCGTAAGCGTCAACTTTTCGTAGAGGCGGTAGGCGAGGCTGACATTGTCCAGCTTGATGGAAATCATTTTGAGCTCAGATCAGGAAAACGACGCGCTTGCGATATCCGCCCAGCAGCAGCAACGCAACCGCCCAGAAAGCCAAAGAGATGTAGGCGGTCACAGCAAAGGCATGCATTGGGAAGTCGCCGCTCGCGATTGGCGCGCGCACCACTTCCAGAAAATATGTGAACGGATTCCAATGATAGGCATAGTTCTGTATACCGCCTTGCCCATGATAGGCCCAGAAGACTGGCGTAAGAAACGTACCGACCCGCATGATGTTGCCGACGATGAACTGGGCATCGGGAAAGAATGCACCCAGGAATGCGAAAACCGTTACGATTGCAGGGGTCGCGAGCACAATCAGCAATAACCCCGGGACAGACAATAGCCACTCAGCGCTGATTCCCAAGCCGCTCAGCAGCAGGATGACGATGCAACCCGCCACCGAATAGCTCGCTCGGATGACACATTGCACCGTCAGCCGCATCACATACACGAAGAGTGGCAGCCTCGTGCCTTGAATGAAACTGGCTTCGCGGGAGAACAGGGGCACGCTCAGGCTGATCATCTCCATGAGGTAGAACCAGACAACCAGGCCGATCGAAGCATAGGCCGTGTATCCGGCCGAATCCGTGTCTTTGGTCTTGAAAACGAAGATGAAAGTGCCAATGAATGCCAGATAATTGACCAGCATCCAAAGCGGGCCGAGCGTCGTGCGTCTGTGCTGATCGCCGATGTCCTCGTGGGCAAGCGCGATCCAGACCCGGTGTAATCTCATGGCCTTTGAGATGTCGTCAAAAGCGCCGTTTAGTGCCGCAATCATAGCTGGGAGTATCGCAATCCGTTGTTCTGGCGCATTATTCTTCGCTGGCCATAGCGAACCACCAAGCCCGTCTCTAATAGCCATTTCGATGGGCATATGGCAACGCATTGCGTCGTAACGCGGTGGGGAGCAGAGTCAACTGCGGCAAAACTGAGCGCATGCTGATGCTGCGTGGCTTATCTATTAGCGTTTGATAATGTTGACTTTACGGCAATCGCCCGAGCATGATCCATGTTCTCCACTGGAAGCCTCTTGTCCGAAAAAAAACCTCTAGCTATGCCCCCGCCCCCGAAGTATGCGATATAGGACGGCGGGGGCCGGGGATAGCACTTGAGCAAGGTGATTGGTCGCGAAGTAACTTCGTGTTCGCACCTCGCTGGTGTCGATGCCCTTGAGCCTGGAGTCTAGTGCCGTCCAATGAATTCCCACCTAGAAGCTGTGTTCGGGCTCAGGCCACAGATGCGGCGCGCCTTCATCATGGTCCAGGACGTGGTCATGGTCCTGGTCGCCGTGGCACTCAGCCTCGTGCTTTCGCGGTCTAATCTTTCGTTCGACGCGCTCTCCAAGGAGGGTCTGGCGACATGGGCGGGCATCGTCGTCATCAGCCATTTGCTGTTCCGCTACAGTGGCCTCTACACCACCGTCTGGCGCTTCGCCTCGACGCCGGACTTTTTCAACATCCTGAAGAGCTGCGCGATTTTGACGTTCACTCTTTACATGGCATCGCTGCTGCTGCGTTTTTACCGGCCGGTGGCGGGGCTCAACGAGCGTCAGTTCATCGTCTTCTTCCTCGTCTCCTTCACCATCATATCGGCACCCCGGCTATTCTACCGCTTCCTGCGTGACGGCGCGAGCTGGGGCATTCTTGGCCGCAAGTCCGATGATACTGAGCCCAAGCGCGCGCTGTTCGTTGGCCGGCTCGGCGAGGCCGACCTGATCATTCGCTTCACGCGCACGGCGCAACCGGCTGACTATTCCATCGCAGGCATCATGGCGACCGAGCGCGGCGCGCCATTGGGCACGCGGATTCAGGGTGTTCCCGTGGTGGCGACCCTGCCGCGTCTGATCGATGTCCTGGAAGATTACGCGACCGGCACCAAAAGCCTGGACCTGCTGATTTTCGGCAGCGGCGCCGAGCACGAAATCGAGGACTATTCGGAACTCGTGCGCATTGCCCGGCACGGCGACATAAATGTGGTGCAGTTCTCAGGCCTTTCGGAGTTGGAACAGCACGGAAAGCTGGTTCTCGACACCGTCGAGATGGAAACGATCCTGCGCCGTCCGGCGGTCGCGTCCGACATCCAGCGCATCGGCGCCTTTGTCAGCGGCAGACGCGTTCTGGTGACCGGCGGCGCCGGTTCTATCGGCCAGACGCTGGTCAAGCGGTCGCTGGAACTGGGAGCCGAGGCGGTGCTGGTCGCCGACAACTCCGAGTTCGGCATCTTCCAGCTGAGCCAGTATGTTGACGAGAAGGACCATGACCGACTCAAGGTCCGCATCGTCGATGTCTCCGACCGGCGCCAGATAATGCGTGTCGTCACGGAATTCCGGCCGGACATCATCTTTCACGCCGCGGCGCTCAAGCACGTGCCGCTGCTCGAGGAGAACTGGGATTCGGCCATTCAAACCAACATTTTCGGAACGCTCGTCTGCGCCGAGGTTGCCGCCAAGTGCGGGGTTGCGCAATTTGTCCTGATATCGAGCGACAAGGCGGTGGATCCCTCATCGGTGCTTGGCATGACGAAGCGGGCCGCCGAACAGATCATCAGTGCCTTGCAC
>NZ_RZRK01000069.1:0-13032 GCF_003997835.1 Mesorhizobium sp. M7A.F.Ca.CA.004.12.1.1 | reverse complement strand
GGGTAGTTTCGAAAGCTTGAAGGAAGACAAGTGGGTCGACCTGCAGCCGGACTTCGACACCGCGCATTTCATCAAGGGGTTCGGCCACGCCGACGGAAAATTCCGTTTCCGCGCCGACTGGACCGGGCAGGCGGCCCCCAACCGGCCGCCGAAAAGCATGGGCCTGTTCGGCCCGGTGGCGCTTCTGCCGGAATTTCCCGACCATGTCGACTTGATCGAGGTCGCCGACGAAGCGCATCCGTTCCGGCTGACGACGTCGCCGGCGCGCAATTTTCTCAACTCGACCTTTTCGGAAACGCCGGTGTCGAAGGCCAAGGAGGGCCGCCCGGAACTGCTTCTGCATCCCGACGATGCCGCAGCCCTTGGGTTGGCCGACGGCGATCGCGTCGAGGTCGGCAACACGCGCGGCGAAGTCGTGCTGCATGCAAAGCTGTTTGACGGGATCAAGCGCGGCGTGGTGATCGCCGAAGGCATCTGGCCAAACAGCGCCCATGAGCGCGGCGAAGGCATCAACGTTCTGACCGGCGCCGATGCGCCGGCGCCCTATGGCGGTGCTGCCTTCCACGACAACAAGGTCTGGCTGCGCGCGGCAGGCTGAGGTCGGCGAGAACTCCGCTCGTCTCGCGCCAGATCAGACCGTGCAGGATTTTTCGGCCGCCTGACGCTAGCCGGGTAAGGGCACCGTCAGCCCGACCTTGACCCGGTCCATCGCAACAAAAGTTCGGAACTTGCGGACATTGTTGCTGTCGAAGAACAGTTTTCGCGTCAGCGCCTCATAGGCGGCCATGTCGGCCACGGTGATGACCAGGATGAAATCGGCCTCGCCGGTGACATAGTAGCATTGCTGAACCTCGGGGGTTGCCGAGAATTGCCGCTTGGCCGCGTCGATCAGTTCGGCACGTTCGCTCTCGAGTTCCACCTCGACGAAGATGGTGATCGGCTGGCCGACCGCTGCCGGCTCGACGACCGCGACATTGCCGGCGATGACGCCGGTCTGCTCCATGCGCTTGATGCGGCGCTGCACCGCCGGCGCCGACAGGTTCACCGCCTCGCCGATCAGCCGCTGCGGCGTCGTGTTGTCGCGCTGCAGGATGGCAAGGATGGCGAGATCGAAACTGTCGAGCATGGGTGGCGATACAGGCAATGGAGAGGTCCTCGGCGAAACAAACTTGCATTTGGGAGGCCATATTGCAGCGCCCTTTGCACCGATCCTGCAATATATTCTCGCCGAACGCCAAGGAGGCCCGCCAGTGTTCCTGCTCAACCGCAATACTCTGCATCGCCTGCCACTCGATCCGGCCGATGCCGAAATCCTCGGCATGGCCGGCGCTGACACGGTCGAGCGTTTTCTTTCCCATCGCGACAATCACCTGATGACGCCACTGCATGCGCTTCCGGCGTTTGCCAGCGAGCTCGGAATTAGCGCTATCCATATCAAGGATGAAGGCTTTCGCCTCGGCCTCGGCAGCTTCAAGGCTCTGGGCGGCGCTTATGCCGTCTTCCGCCTGGTGCTGGAGGAGGCAGGCAACCGGCTGGGCCGGCCCGTCGATATGGCCGATCTCAATCGGCCTGATGTACGGGCCGTCACTGCTGCGATGACATTTGCCTGTGCGACCGACGGCAATCATGGCCGCTCCGTTGCGCAAGGCGCGCAACTCGTCGGCGCGCGGGCGGCGATCTTCGTCCACGCCGGCGTCAGCGAGGAGCGCATAGCGGCGATCGCCCGCTATGGTGCCGAGATGATCCGCGTCGACGGCAACTATGATGATTCGGTCAGGCAGGCCGCCCAGGTTTCGGCCGAGAAGGGCTGGACCGTCGTGTCCGACACCTCATGGCCGGGCTATGAACGGATTCCTAGCCTGGTCATGCAGGGCTATACGGCGATCGTGCGCGAAGCGCTGCGTCAGTTCCCTCGGACACCAACCCACGTCTTTGTGCAGGCTGGTGTCGGTGGCATTGCCGCCGCGCTGGCCGGTCATCTCGCCATCGTGCTCGGTGACGCCAGGCCGACCTTCATCGTGGTCGAGCCGGCGCGTGCAGCCTGTGTTTTTGCAGCCGCCCAGGCCGGGCACCCGGTCAAGGTCGCGCATTGCCGGCCGACGGTGATGGCCATGCTTGAATGCTACGAGGTCTCCCCGGTCGCCTGGCGGGTGCTGGCGCGCGCCGCCGATGCCTTCATGACGGTGGATGAGGCTGACGCCATCGCGGTGATGCGGCGGCTGGCCCGGCCGGCCGCCGGCGATCCGGTGATCGTCGCCGGCGAAAGCGGCGGTGTTGGTCTTGCCGGGCTGATCCGGGCGATGGCTGACAACCCGACCGAGCTTGGACTGGACGGCAAATCGCGGGTGCTGGTGATCAACACCGAAGGTGCCACCGACCCG
Source organism: Mesorhizobium sp. M7A.F.Ca.CA.004.12.1.1 (assembly GCF_003997835.1). Lineage (NCBI taxonomy): Bacteria > Pseudomonadati > Pseudomonadota > Alphaproteobacteria > Hyphomicrobiales > Phyllobacteriaceae > Mesorhizobium > Mesorhizobium sp. M7A.F.Ca.CA.004.12.1.1. Next base: position 10,651 of record NZ_RZRK01000069.1, on the reverse strand, counting down.
CATCGCTATGCCGAGCTGATCGGCATGAGCCCGGCCGATGTGCTGGAAGGCAAGAGAAAAGCCGAGGCAACGGCATGATCGCCATCGATGCACAGCGCCTGCTTGGCCGTATCCGCGAACTCGGTGCCGTCGGTCGCGACGGCGAGGACAGGCTGATCCGGCTGGCCGCCTCCGACACCGACAAGCAGGGCCGCGATCTCTTCGTCGGCTGGCTGCGGCAGGCCGGACTCGATGTCGCCATCGACCGGGTCGGCAATATTTTCGGCACCTGGCAAAGCCCGGACAACAGGGAGCAGGCGCCGCTGCTCATCGGCTCGCATATCGACACCGTCATCGATGCCGGCATCTATGACGGCTGCTACGGGGTGCTTGCCGGGCTGGAAGTGATCGAGACGCTCAAGGCGACAGGCTTTTCGCCGTCGCGCCCGATCGCGGTCGCCGCTTTCACCAATGAGGAGGGCGTACGCTACACGCCCGACATGATGGGCTCGCTGGTCCACGCCGGCGGCATCGATGCCGAAACGGTGCTGGCGGCCGTCGGCACGGACGGCAGCGTGCTGGGGCAGGAACTCGCCCGCATCGGCTATGCCGGCGACCGGGAGCCCGGCTTCCTCAAGCCGCACGCCTATCTCGAACTGCACATCGAACAGGGGCCGGTGCTGGAACGCGAAGGTTTGCCGATCGGCGCGGTGGAGAATCTGCAGGGCATCTCCTGGCAGCGTATCACCATAGAGGGCGTCGCCAATCATGCCGGCACCACGCCGATGTCGATGCGCAACGATGCCGGCCACGCCGCCGCCCGGACCATCACCTTCCTGCTCGACCGGATCAAAGCCTCGAACGCGCCGACGGTGGCGACCGTGGGTACGATCCGCTTCGAGCCGAATGCCATCAACGTCATTCCCTCGCGCGCCGTCTTCACCATCGATCTGCGCGACCCCGACGAACAGCGCCTGCAGGCGGAGGAGGCGGCGCTTGCCGCCTATCTCGAGCAGCTTGCCACCGATGAGAACGTGACGATCTCGGTCGAGCAACTGGCTCGCTTCGAGCCGGTGATCTTCGACCTTCGCATCGTCGAACGAATCGAGGCGGCCGCGAAACGCCGTGGCCTTGGCGTCAGGCGCATGACGTCCGGCGCCGGCCACGATGCACAGATGCTGGCGCGCATCGCACCGGCGGCCATGATCTTCGTGCCGAGCGCCGATGGCATCAGCCACAGTCCGCGCGAACACACCGAAGATTCCGAGCTTGTTGCCGGGGCCAACATCCTGCTTGATGTGGCCGCGCAACTGGCAAACTAGGTCAGAAGGGGCGGAAAATGTCTGAACTCGATCGCGATGCGCTGAAGCAGGAAATGATTTTCTGGCGGCGCGATCTGCACGCGCATCCCGAATTCGGTTTCGAGGAGAAGCGTACCGCAGCCTTCGTCGCTGCCAAACTGCGTGAGTTCGGCCTCGATGACGTCAGCGAAGGCGTCGGCGGCACCGGTATCGTCGGCACGTTGACGCGCGGCAGCGGCAATCGGGCGATTGCGCTCAGGGCCGACATGGATGCACTGCGCATATCAGAACAATCGGACGCACCCTACCGGTCCGGCAATCCTGGCATCATGCATGCCTGCGGCCATGACGGCCACACCACCATGCTGCTCGGCGCGGCAAAGCTGCTGGCAGGTGAGGGCGGTTTCGACGGCACCGTGCGCTTCGTCTTTCAGCCGGCCGAGGAATGGGGCAGGGGCGCACTCGCCATGCTCGACGATGGGCTGATGCAGCGCTTTCCCTTCGACGAGATCTTCGGCCTGCACAATATGCCCGGCTTGCCGATCGGGCATTTCGAGACCCGTGCCGGCCCCATAATGTCGGCCGAGGATATCTTCGAGATCGTGCTCAAAGGGCTCGGCGGCCATGCCGCGCGGCCGCATGCGGGCAATGAGACGCTGGTCGCCGCCTGCGCGCTGGTCACCAATCTGCAGACCATCGTCTCGCGCCGGCTGAGCCCGGCCGACATATCGGTGGTTTCGGTGACCGAGCTGATCACCGACGGCACCCGCAACGCTCTGCCCGGCCTTGCCCGCATCCTCGGCGATGCGCGCAGCTTCCGCCCCGAGGTCAGCGCCGAGATCGAGCGGCAGATGCGCATCATTACGCAGGGCACCGCTGCCGCCTACAATGTCGCGGCCGAGGTCAATTACAGCAGGGAGTTCGTGCCGCTGCGCAACGATGCTGAAATGGTCGATGCAGCATTTGCCGCCGCAAGGCACGTCTTCAAACCCGGCAACATCGCCGTCGCTCGCGAGCCGATGACCGCCTCCGAGGATTTCGCCCGCTTCCTCGACCATGTGCCGGGCTGCTTCGTCTTCCTCGGCAATGGCGAGGGCTCGGCGCCGCTGCACAATTCCAGCTACGATTTCGACGATGACGGGCTGTTGTTCGGCACGAATTTCCATGTCGCGCTGGTCAGGCAACAATTGGGCGGCGAGGCGGGAAGATGAAGGAGATTGCCGGGATGCTGGCCAGGACAAGCTTGTGACGGACCGGCGACCGATAGGGCAGTGCGCCTCGGTACGCTTTTAACAAAGATAATCCCCCGATGACGCAGGGGAAAGACTCAGCTAGCCTTACCTGTGCGGCGGACCTAATTATCCGCTTGGCCGGCGCTTCACTCCTCCCAAGCGGCGCCGGCCTTCTTCTCCAAAAAGTCCGTCCGGGACGCCACAGCGGGTTGCGGCAGCACGCGAACCCCGCAAAACGCCAAGTTCCGCCTCCGGTTGCCTCAAGAATGCATCGGGGAGCGCTGGCGAAACCGCCCTCCATCTTCGACTGCGCGCGTGGACGATTGGCAAGGGAACCAAAGGCGGTTTCCCCGGTTGGTTCTACTCCAAAGGAGTGTTGCACTATGTTCCGTCTGCTCGTCGCCGGCGCCTTCGCCTATGTCACTTATCGTATCGCCAGGAAGATGGTCGAAAACGTGCCCGATACGGTCGACCCGCTGCTGTTGCCGCCGTCGCAATATGATCGCGAGACCTTGCGGCGGCAGTCGGCCGACATGGGTGTCGATCCGCAACGCTAAAGACACGGATGTCGCACTTCGGCCTGTCACGAGGCCAGCCCCGCATCGATATTGCGAACAAAGCAGAAACGATGCTTGATGGGGGATGAACCTCGCCACTGCTGATTCGACCTTTCGGGACCCGACCGTCCAGCCTGCCTATCTCGCCCGGCTCAACGATGCCCAGCGCCAGGCAGTCGAGCACGGCGACGGCCAGATAGCCGGTCCGCTGCTGGTCATTGCCGGCGCCGGTTCGGGCAAGACCAACACGCTAGCTCACCGCGTCGCCCATCTGGTCGTCAAGGGGGCCGACCCGCGCCGCATCCTGCTGATGACGTTCTCGCGCCGCGCCGCGTCCGAAATGGCCAGGCGCGTCGAGCGTATCGCCGGCGAAGTGCTCGGCCGCGATGCAGCTGTCATCACCGATGCGCTGACCTGGGCGGGAACCTTTCACGGCATCGGCGCGCGGCTGCTTCGCGACTATGCGCTGGAGATCGGCCTCGACCCTGCCTTCACCATCCATGATCGCGAGGATTCCGCGGACCTGATGAATCTGGTCCGCCACGAACTCGGCTTCTCGAAGACGGAAGCGCGTTTCCCCACCAAGGGAACCTGCCTTGCCATCTATTCGCGCGCCGTCAACGCACAGGCGCCGCTCAACGAGGTGTTGGGTTCCGCCTTTCCCTGGTGCGCCGGTTGGGCCGAGCAGCTGAAACAATTGTTCGCCGGTTATGTCGAGGCCAAGCAGGCGCAAAACGTGCTCGATTACGACGATTTGCTGCTCTACTGGGCGCAGATGGCGGCGGAGCCCGAGATAGCAGCGCATCTGGGCGGGCGTTTCGACCATGTGCTGGTCGACGAATACCAGGACACAAATCGCCTGCAGGCTTCGATCCTCATGGCACTGAAACCCGACGGCGCCGGGCTGACGGTGGTGGGCGACGATGCGCAGTCGATCTATTCGTTCCGCGCCGCCGAGGTGCGCAACATCCTCGACTTCCCCAACCAGTTCGCGCAAGCCGCCGACGTCGTGATGCTGGAGCGCAATTACCGCTCGACCGAAACCATCCTGGCGGCCGCCAATGCGGTGATCGGCGAAGCCTCGGAGCGCTTCACCAAGAACCTGTGGTCGGAGCGCAAGTCGACCGACAGGCCAAAACTGGTGACCGTGCGCGACGAGGTCGAGCAGGCCAATTTCGTCTGCGATACCATCCTGGCCGAGCGCGAGGCCGGCACGGCACTGAAATCGCAGGCGGTGCTGTTTCGCGCCTCGCACCACAGCGGCCCGCTGGAGATCGAGCTGACGCGGCGCAACATTCCCTTCGTCAAGTTCGGCGGCTTGAAATTTCTCGATGCCGCTCACGTCAAGGATGTGCTGGCGGTGCTGCGCTTTGCCGAAAACCCGCGCGACCGGGTCGCCGGCTTCCGCGTGCTGCAGCTGATGCCGGGCATCGGCCCTTCGGCTGCCGCGCAGATCGTCGAGACCATGACGACGGCGCTGGACGAGGCGATGGGGCTGGCCGGCTGGCGTCCGCCGCAACGCGCCGCCGATGACTGGCCGGGCTTCGTCTCGCTCTATTCCGGCCTGCGCGCCGGCGCCAAATGGCCTGCTGATCTCGAACAGATCAGGCTGTGGTACGAGCCGCATCTGGAGCGCATCCACGAGGATGCAACGACGCGCCGCGCCGATCTCTTGCAACTCGAGCAGATCGGCTCGGGCTACGCCTCGCGCGAACGCTTCCTGACAGAACTGACGCTCGATCCGCCGGACGCCACCAGCGACCAGGCCGGGCCGCCGCATCGCGACGAGGACTATCTGATCCTGTCGACCATCCATTCGGCCAAGGGCCAGGAATGGAAGAACGTCTTCGTGCTCAACACGGTCGACGGCTGTATCCCGGCCGATCTCGGCGTCGGCACCAAGGAGGACATCGAGGAGGAGCGCCGGCTGCTTTACGTGGCGATGACGCGAGCCAAGGACAATCTCAACCTGGTCATGCCGCAACGCTTCTTTCCGCACGGCCAGGCGGCGCGCGGCGACCGCCATCTCTATGCCTCGCGCACCCGCTTCATCCCGGCTTCGATCCTGGCTGCGTTCCAGCAGGTGTCCTGGCCGAGCGCACAGGCGGCACAGGGCAGGGCGGCTCGGCCGGAGGTGCGCGTCGACATCGGCGCGCGCATGCGCGGCATGTGGAAATAGCTGCGGGATAGCGCCCCATGTTGAAACCACCGGTCAGGGTCGCCATAGCGGGTGCGCTGGGCCGCATGGGCCGCGGGATGGCGTCCGCCATGCAGGGCGACGCGCGGCTGGCGCTCGCCGCCCGCTTCCACCGGCCGGGCAGTATCGGCGAAGGGCTGGTGAGCCGCGACGAGGCGCTTGCCGTGGCCGACCTGGTCATCGACTTCACCACGCCGGCTGCCTCGGCTGATCTGGCCAGCATTTGCGCCGAGCGCGGCGGGCCGTCCCTGGTCATCGGGTCGACGGGCTTCGATGCTGCTGAATTGGCTGCTATCGCCGACGCCGCGAAAACGATTGCCATCGTGCGCTCCGGCAGCTTTTCGCTCGGGCTCAACATGCTGGTCGGGCTGGTCGAGCAGGCGGCGCGGGCACTCGATCCCGATGACTGGGACGTGGAGATTGTCGAGGCACACCATCGCCACAAGGTCGATGCGCCATCGGGGACGGCGTTGATGCTGGGGCATGCCGTAGCCGGCGGACGCGGCATCGACCTGGACACGGTCGCAAGGCTTGCACGCGACGGCGTCATCGGCGCGCGGCCGACCGGCGAGATTGGCTTTGCGGTGCTGCGTGGCGGCAGCATCATCGGCGAACACAGCGTCAGCTTCTGCGCCGAGGGCGAGACCTTGACCTTGTCGCATGCAGCCGGCGACCGCGTCATGTTCGCACGCGGCGCCATCGCCGCCGCGCTCTGGCTCGAGGGACGCCCGCCAGGCGAATATGACATGCGCGACGTGCTGGGCATGACCGGCCTATAGCGGCCGGTTTGTCGTCCCGGTTGGACGTACGCACCCATATCTCGTCCACCTCCGCACCGAAAAAAGAACGCTGGAGGGGTCAGGTCTCTTCAAACCGAACCGTTCGGTTCGATTTCTGTTGACGGACTGTATAGCAGATGGTGAACGCTGGCCTGGTTGTCGGCCTCGGATAGTGGGAGAAGAATCTCACTAAAGATTTGATTTCGAACAATAAAATTATGACCGCCGGGGGCCTGTGCCAAATTTCAAGGCCCGGATTCAAGCTGCGGAGGAACATCTTCGTGATTGGAATCCGCGGCAGGGCAAACCCATCTCGGGGTGGTCCGAGCGACGCGAAATTCCTCCCAAGGGCACGCCACCAGACGGACAGAACAAAGAAATACTGGAGTAACTAAAATGACCAAGATCGCTCTTACCGCCGCCGCCATCCTCGTTGCCACGGGGACTGCTTTTGCCGGCAGCGACAACTATGGCTCGGCCAACGCCAATCAGCCTGCCGTCACTGTCGACCATTCGGTCACCGCTTCGACCTCGAAGTCGACACAGACCGTTCAGGCCCGAGCGTCGCAGGGCGCTGACCGCAATCTCTTCGGCCGCTAATCGCGACTGCCGATATCAACCCAATCTTGAATTCAGGAGTAAATAAAGTGACCAAGATCGCTCTTACCGCCGCCGCCATCCTCGTCGCCACGGGCACCGCTTTTGCCGGCAGCGACAACTATGGCTCTTACAATGCCAACCAGCCGGTTGCGAACCAGTCCGTGTCCAACATCGACACCACACACACCGGCTCGATCCCGAAGTCCGTAAAGACGCAGGGTGATGCCAATGCCAAGGTGCCGGCTCAGTCGGGCCAGGGCATCTGGGGTCGTTGATTTTCTGAAGTCTGCGACCACAAAGAGCGGTGGGCTTTGCCCGCCGCTCTTGTTTTATGCGTTGGGAAAATATTTCGAAATGACGAGCAGTCGGCTAAAGCTCGCCGGGCGGCGCCGGAAAAGTGCTCCACATCCATAATTCAGGTTTCGAGTGATGCACCCGCCCTGATCCAGGGCGCCGTCTGAGACGTTTCCGAGTTGATCATCTCGATCGGATTGCCCTTGAAGATAACGCTGCCGCCATTCTGCCCGGCGCCCGGACCCATCTCGATAATCCAGTCGGCTTGTGTGATGACGTCGAGATTGTGCTCGATCACCAGCAACGTGTTGCCGCTGTCGGCCAGCCGCCCCATCAACCTGACCAGCCTTGCCACATCCGACATGTGCAACCCTGTTGTCGGCTCGTCGAGGATGAAGATGCGTCCGATATTCTGCAACTCCGTTGCCAGCTTGATGCGCTGGCGTTCGCCGCCAGAGAGACTGCTCAGGGGTTGGCCAAGCGTCATGTAGTCAAGGCCGACCTCGGCCACACGGTCGAGTGCCGGGCGGATGTCCGGCTCGTGGAAGAAGCGCTGGGCGTCTGAAACGCTCATGCTCAGCACGTCGTCGATGTTCTTGCCGCGAAGCTTGTAAGCGAGCACCGCGTCGGTGAACCGTCGGCCGTGGCAGACCTCGCAAGCGCTGACGATGGTGTCCATGAAGGCCATATCCATGCGGGTGACACCGAGCCCTTTGCACCCCGGACAGGCCCCGGCCGAGTTGGAACTGAACAAAGAGGCACCGACGCTATTGGCTTCGGCGAATAGTTTTCGGATTGGGTCGAGGACCCCTGTATAGGTCGCCGTGTTCGAGCGTATGGAGCCGCCCAGCGCACCCTGGTCGATGCATACGGCGTCGGGGTAGCGACGCGAGAACACGCCGTTGATCAGTGAACTCTTGCCCGAACCGGCAACGCCGACGACCGCAGTGAGCACCCCTTGTGGAATGTCGACGCTGACGTTCTTGAGGTTGTGGAGGTTGGCGTTGCGCAGCTTCAACCAGCCTGTCGGGGGGCGCAGCACCGCTTTCGGGTGCGGTCGGGCCTTCATGAAGCGGCCGGTTAAAGTGTCGGATCGTTCGAGATCGGCCACCTTGCCCTCGAAGACGACGCGCCCACCACTCTCGCCCGCGCCCGGACCCATATCGATGACATGGTCGGCGATGGCGATGATCTGAGGATCGTGCTCGACCACCAGCACAGTGTTGCCCTTGTCGCGGATCTCTCGTAGCTGATATAGCCGAGCCCGATGCCAGTCATGTGGTCAAGTCGGGCGCAGAGCGCCGCGACGATCGGCACAGCCGCGGTCGTTGAAATTTCCGCGACAATGGGCACAAGATCGCTGGCCGGCATGGCGGCAAGGTCGGCTATGCTGTTGCCGTTGATCTTGCATGCCAGGACTTCCGGCCGCAACCGCGCCCCATGGCAATCCGGGCATAGCCCGCTGGTCACCACGCTCTCCAGCGCCTCGTTCCGGTCTGAACTCGACCGGTTGTGCAGAAAGCTGCGGTGAAAGCGCGGGATCAGCCCCTCATACATCGAACTCGCCCACCAGCCTTTGGCCGGATGCGGCGGCTTGTGTGGCTCGGCATTCAGCAAAAGCTCCCATTCCTCGGGACTGTAGTCTTCGAGTTTCTTGTCGTTGTCGAAATAACCCGACAGCACATAGCGCTTCCAGCGCGCGCTGCCGACAGCGAGAAGCGGGAAGCGGATAGCGCCATCGTTGAGTGATTTCGAGCGGTCGAGCAGTGCGTCGACATCAACCGTGGTGATGGCGCCGATCCCCTCACAGCGCGGGCACATGCCGTCCGGATGGTTGAAGGAAAAGACGCTGGACAGGCCGACAAATGGTTCGCCGACCCTGGAAAACAACAGCCGCAACAGGGCTTGGATGTCGGTGGCTGTGCCGACGGTCGAGCGGGCATTGCCGCCTAGGCGCTTCTGATCAACAACGATCGCCACCGCCAGATTCTCGATCAAATCCACGTCTGGCTGTCCATAGTGCGGCAGGCGATGGCGGGCGAAGGAACTGAAGGTCTCATTGAGTTGGCGCTGCGATTCCGCCGCGATTGTATCGAATACCAGCGAGGACTTTCCCGAACCCGAGACGCCGGTGAAAACGGTGATGAGCTTTTTTGGAATGTCGATGCTGACGTTCTTGAGATTGTGCTCGCGGCTGCCGACGACACGAATGGCCTCATGACTTTGCAGTTCGTGAGACCGCCAGGCGGTTTTGCGCAGGGGAGATCCGGTCATTTCCGGCTCGCGAGTTCAGTCAGCGGGATGGCGCACGTGCGGACCGGTTTGCTCGATTATCGGCGGCCCATATGGAAAAACTCGCTATATGCGGTCTGGTTCCCAACCAGGGCGGCTTCGCTGGAACATGCGATCGGCAACGTGCCCGACGCGTCGTTTTGCATGGGACGAAGCCGTGCGGGACAGGTCTTAGCGGAGATCCTTCGGCCTGAGGCAATGCGTCAGCCGCGCTCCGCCGAAGGCGAGATCCGTCCAGTCGGTGTCAACGGTGAAACGGGCCAGCGCCGCGGTCGGGAATTTTTCCTCAAGCCGGTTCCGAGCGGAGCCATCCGATTGGGAACCGGCAAGGCGCCGTGCGAATTCTTCCAGGCCGGGATTGTGGCCCAGCAACAGAATGGTGTTGGTTGCGGCCTTTACCTTGCTCAGCTCGGCGAGAATGTCCGCCGCCGTCGCTTCGTAGAGCGCTTCGACAAATTCGACAGGCGCCTCCATGGGCCACTCGGCCGCCACCAGCCGCCAGGTGTCGCGGGTGCGCAGCGCCGGCGACACCAGCGCCAGGTCCGGCAGCCAGCCGCGCGCCGCAAGCTCGCGCCCGATCGAGCGCGCCGCCTTCACTCCGCGTTCGGCCAAAGGCCGATCGAAATCATCAAGGCCAGGGTCGTCCCAGCTGGATTTGGCGTGACGAAGCAGGAGAAGCTGTTTCATCGTCACGCTCTCGCCTCACGGCGTGATGCGCGCCAGATGCTCGAGGTCGGTTTCCTCGCGCAGCGGGTCGGGGGCCATCACCACCGAAGTGCCGTTGTCGGCATCGTCGGCAAAGTGGGCAAGCACGGTGCGGCCGGCCTCCATGCGCGCCTTGCCTTCGGCAACCAGTCCCAATGCCAGCGGATAGAGCCGGTGCTCGGCCTTCAGCACGCGGGCTGCCAAAGTATCGGCGGTGTCGCCGACCATCACCGGCACGGCCGCCTGTGCGATGATCGGACCGTCATCCATCTCGGAGGTGACGAAGTGCACGGTGCAGCCATGGATGCGGATGCCGGCGGCCAGTGCGCGCACATGGGTGTCGAGCCCCTTGAACGCCGGCAGCAGGGCAGGGTGGATGTTGATCATGCGGCCCTGCCATCTCTGGACGAAGCCGGGGGTGAGGATGCGCATATAGCCGGCCAGCGCCACGATCTCGGCGTTGAAGGCCGCGAGCGCCGCGTCTATTGCCGCGTCATGCGCCTGCTTGCTGCCATGGTCGGCACGCGAGACGATCTGCGTGGCGATGCCGCGCGCTCTGGCGATGCCGAGCCCGGCGGCGTCCGCCTTGTCGGAAATGACACCGACGATCTCGGCCGGGAACGCCGGGTCGCTGGCCGCGGCAATCAGCGCGGTCATGTTGGAGCCGCGCCCCGAGATCAGGACGACGGTGCGTTTCCTCTGCGCGTTCATAGGC
>NZ_RZRK01000699.1:0-3199 GCF_003997835.1 Mesorhizobium sp. M7A.F.Ca.CA.004.12.1.1 | reverse complement strand
GGGGCGCGCACCGCCGATGAGGAAGGTCAGTGTCTTGCGATCAGGCAAAGCTGTCGCGCAGGCTGGTCGCGGTGCCGGTGAAGCGGCCACGCACCACACCGACGACCGCGCCGAGCACCAGCCAGAACACCAGATTGGTCACGGTCACCGCCACCACGAACTGGTGATGCAGCCCTTCCGGAATCGCCGTTTCGTAACTGTCGGGCTGCGGTGCACCGACAACATGCGGCACGACGATCAAAAGGACGGCAAGGATCGCCAGCGGCAGCGACTTGCGAAACGCGATCAGGCCGAGACCGGCAGCGGTTGCCGCCACCGTCGCCCACCACCAGATCTGGCGCTGGGTGAGATCGGCGGCCGGCATGGCCGGCAGTTCCGGCGGCAGGCCGAGGCCAGGCGCCAGCGTGAACACGGCGAAGCCGGCCAGGCCCCAGAACACGCCCTGGCGCCAGCCACCGATGCCGCCGGCGAATTCGGAGACCGCGACCAGGATCAAGGCGAAGCCGATGCCGGTGACGATGTTGGCAAGCACGCTGAAGGCGAAACGCTCGAAACCATCTGCCGGCGCCCAGCCTTCGTCTGCCGGAGCGGCTTCCGCCGCCGGGGCAGCAGAGCTCATGGCATCTCCCGCCGGTGCAGTTGTGCTCATGGCATTGCTATCCGTTGCGGCCGGAGCGGCATGGTCATGGTGATGCCCGCCGCCCGCCTGTTCGTAGACTTCCGCCTTCAGGATCAGCGGCACGGTGGCATAGGCTTGCAGGCAGGCGAGGACGACGCCGGCCACGAGCCCTGCGATCGCCGCGATGAACACGACGTTGCGAAACAGGTTCATGATGTCAGCCCCTCGTCAGTGGCAGGGAAACGCCATCGAATGGCGATAGTCGTGAGCCGCATTGTGGACCGCATCGATATGCGAGAAGCCGACAAAGCCCATCACGAAAACGCCGAGCAGCGCGGCAAGAGCGAGCTGCATGAAGCGCGACTGCGAGGAGACGGAGGTGCCGAGGGAGACGGAAGCGGTAGTCATGTCTTGTCCTTTCGCCCTCCACCCGAGGGCATCGAAGTCAGTTTCCTGTCGCCGGCAGGTCTCCTGGCTCACGGATCAGCGTCCTTCCCCACCTTCCCGAAGAAAAAATCCTCAGTGGTTTATGGAGAGGACTACCGCACACAGTTGCGGGGGCAGCCACGGCATTGGGCGAAATTCGCCCTCACCGCATTCCCTCTTGGCTCCAAAATGGAACCGGCGACACCGGTGACTATAGGCAGAATCCTCGCTTCCGGCAAACCAAATTCCGCCGGTGACCATTGCGAATGCGCCATGAAGGTCAAAGTGATTTTGGCAGATAGCGCCACGTCACAAAGCCGCAGACCGCCGCCAGCAGACCGAGCGTGACGAACACCGAGCCCAGGCCGAAGAAGGCCAGCGCCACTGAATAGACCAGCGGCGGCGTCAACTCGGAAAAGTCGAGATAGGTGCGGTAGACCGCTGCCATCTGAGATCTTTCATAGGAGCGCACCGAGCGCATGAAGGCGGTCGAGCCGAGGGCGTCGAGCGCAATGGTGAAGAAGGCACCGCAGAGCAGGAAGGCGCCGGTAAGCAGCGGCACGGTTTCGCCGACGAAGCCCGCCGCCAAAAGCGCGGCCGACATGGCGAAATAGGCGAATGTCATGGTCCCGCGGCCACCAAAGCGCTTTCCTGCCTTGCCCCAGAAAATCGCCATGAACAACAGCGCGTTGCCGGCCGAAACCAGCAGGCCGCCGGCCAGCTTGCCCTCACCTGTGATGACCATGAACAGCGGCCCATAGACGAAGAACGTCGTCCAGAAGCAGGAGCGCCCAAAGGCGATCAGCCAAGCCAGCCTGAGCCTGGGCTGCGCCACGAAGCGGCCGATATTGGCGAGCGGATTGACGGGGCGCGTCTTGCCCGGACGGATAGACTGGTTGTCGCCGAGGCGGTAGGTCCAGAACAGCGCCAGCAGGCCAAACGCGAACACCGCGACCGTACCATGCGCGGCATAGATGCCGAAGCGCGTGTAGAGGAAGATGCCGAGCGTCGGCCCACCGGTCCAGGCCAGCATCGACCACGCCATGCGCAGCGATTCGGCCTGCATGAAGTCGGTCTTGCGGATGTGGTCCATGATGTAGAGGTTGAGCGTGATCGACAGCGCGCTGGCGCCCATCACCCGGCACAGCATGCCGGCCAGTTGCCCGGCAAGCGTGTCGGTGACGAAGAACAGCGAGCCGACGGCCAGCAGGCAGGCGCCTGCCGTGTAGACCCAGCGCCGGGCAAAACGGCGGATCAGCATCGGCATGAACAATGTCACCGACAGCCCGAGCATCGCCACGACTGTGTAGAGCATCGACACGATCTGCTCGTTGTGCAGGATCTCGTAGGCCTGGATCGGGATGACGCTCGACACCGTGGCGCGGGCGAAGGATTCGACCGCATAGAGCGACGCGAAGGTGCGCGCGTCCGCGGCCTTGAGAGCCGGCAGCCAGATTGGATGGCGCACATGGGTGGACATTGCTTTCCCCGAAGCAGATTCACCGGGTCAAATCTGACGTGGCGATCCCAGCGCCAATAAGAGGAAACCGACGCGCATCCGGCAAAAGCGAAGCCGGCCAAAGGCTTCCCTGCACTGGCCCAATGCCGCGGCTGATCCGGGTTGTCGGCAGAGTTGCCGGTCTTCTTTTGTGCCGGGCAACCGTGATAGTCCTCCAGCGGGGCTGAATCAGAATGCGAGACCATGAGCATCCAAACGCCGACCGCACCCGTTCCGGATCGACCAAAGCGCATCGTCGCTATCGACATCGTGCGCGGCATCGCGCTGATCGCCATGGCGAGCTACCATTTCACCTGGGATCTGGAGTTCTTCGGCTACACCGATCCCGGCCTGACCGCCTTCGGCTGGTGGAAGATCTACGCGCGTTGCATCGCTTCGACCTTCCTGTTCCTGGTCGGCGTCAGTCTGTACCTCGCCCATGGCCGACAAATCCGCTGGAACGGCTTCTGGAAGCGGTTCGCCATGGTCGCGGGAGCCGCGATCGCGATATCGGTCGTCACCCGTATCGCCACGCCGGATGGATTCATCTTCTTCGGCATCTTGCACGAGATCGCGCTGGCCAGCCTGCTCGGCCTCGCCTTTCTGCGGCTGCCGGCACTGCTGACGCTTGTCGTCGCCGCGCTCGTCATCGCGGC
>NZ_RZRK01000698.1:0-3207 GCF_003997835.1 Mesorhizobium sp. M7A.F.Ca.CA.004.12.1.1 | reverse complement strand
CCTGTGCTCTGTTGGTCCCCCGGTTCGCGTCGCGCCAAGAGCTTTTCGCCCTCCAGCGTCTCGATCAGAATGCCGAACCAGCTGCAGTTCTCGCGGATTACGCCCACCGGAATCGCGCATTTCTCCGAGCCCAGACAGTAATCAACAATAGGGATAACGGCGGACTTCCCGGTCTTCGACGCGCCGCTGATGACGTTGACGACACCGGGCTCGAACTTGACGACCCGCGGCGCTGCACCATTGCGGGGCCAAAGGATCAGTTTTCGAAGCTGGAAATACATCTAGAACTCCACCCGTAACAGGTTGGCCACCTGCGCGGTCCCCAGGTTCGAAAACCAGAAACCCAATTTCTCCGAGGCAGGTCCGAGGTGCTTGACGCGCTCTGGAAGGACGAGCCTCCTCGGTTTCGGTTCTGGTACGTTTGCTCTTAAAGTAGCATCCTTGTAATCCACGGACAGCAGCCGCCCGCTCACACCGACAGCGGCCGATTGCAATGTCAGAGTACGCAGCAGCAGCGCTCGCTCGTGGACGGCGAGGAGTTGTTCCCGTTCCTTCCCGAGCTTGGCCGCGAAGAGCGCCAGTCCAGAGGGTCGGTTTGTCGAAGTCACGATTTCGAGCGTTGCGCGATGCAGGACGATTGGCAGCACGAGAAACGCCAAGGCGAACGGCGCTGGACGTTCGTCCTCAGCCTGGAAACCTTGGCCAAATTGCCACAATGCGAAAGCCCCAAGTCCTGGATTCTGGACAAGGGCGAGGTCGCTGAGCGGTAGGTGCGATCGGCCAGCCTCAATCAAGTCGCTGGCTCCAAAAGAGTCTGGTAGTCGGGATGCCAGCCGAGGCGCAGGCCGTGGGCAAGGGCGTTGAATGATCCGTGGACGAAATGACCGGGGACGACTCGACCATCGAGTGGAGGCTGCAACTGCGCGCAGCGCCTGTAAACTATTCTACCACGAACCGTTGCGGGGTGTCCGGCCTGTATGTCGTGCACCTCTGCACTGACGTGCTCATAGCGACCGACAAGATCATCGTCCCAGTCACTTAGGTTCTTCTCAAAGATTAGCCCGCTTTCGCCCCAGATCGAGATGTCGGCGAGCGTCCTAAGGTAATCGCTAACAGCCCGGACGCACGCTTCGTCTCCCACCTCGATCAGCTCGAGTTGGCGGACGAAGGCGGGACGGTCGGCGATCAATTGTTCGATGGCCTCGACAGGCGGTTGCTTGGTGAAAGACGACAGCAGCCCTGGAAGGTTGTTCTTCTGAACAAATGCTCTTTGCTCGGCCTGAAACGCGTCCACGTCCAAGATGGCGGGCTTGCCAGCTCTAATCAGCCTGTCCGCCGCCTCCTTCGCAGCGCCGATCGCGCGTTCGCACACTAGGTCGATGATGAGCGGAGAGACCGTCGGCTTGAAGATCGCGCGTATCGGATCGACGGGATCTGCATCGACGCTGATAACGGCGAGATTCTTGACCAAGGCGGCGCAATGAGCCGCATCAGCGTTCAGGAAAGCTTGGACGTCGGCGTCGCATGCCGGTGCAGCTTTCAGCTTGCTGTGGGCTTTGGCGAGGTTAGCGACCAGCGCCTCCACGTCGGCATCTGTTTTCGCGTCGTTCAGCGCGATCGCGAAGGCACCCGCCTTCACCGGTGTGACATATAGCCGGAAATGGCTGGTCGCCGGGTCGATCTCTCCCGCCGCCATGAAGCTGAGCCAGTTGGCCAGAGACTTCCACAGGTCCGCAGCCCAGTCGGATATCGGATTTTGCTTCAGTGCGCTCTTGCTTTGCTCAAGAACGACTTCGCCGCCGACCAGGTGAACCGCCACATCGTCTAAATGTTCAAGAGAGACCAAGGCGCCGCTAGGCGCGTTGAGCAGGTGAAAGCAAAGGCGTACAGGTTGAAGCGCATAGCCGAGGTATTGGCCAGCGGCGCTGTGTTTTCCCGTTTGCGTCTTCGCGTTCATTGCCCATCCCGTTCTCCCGAGTCGCACCGGAAGAAGCCAGTAACGATATTGGTATAGTTCGCCGTTGTTTACAATTGGCGCCCCGGCGATAGGACGGCTAGGCGCGATACAATTGCTGTTTAGGGCCAGCTCTCGAAGTCCAGATTCGGCAGGACAATGAATTTGCAGGACGTCCATTATGGGCACATCGGGGCCGTCTATGGCTCGGGCGATATGTCCGCTTTTGGACGAACGCGAAGTTTGCCGGAACGTCTGACTTTGGGCGCATACTTGCCGTCAAATTCGGCGTCCTTCACTGGTTCGTTCACGTATTCCGGAGAAAATTACTGTGCGAGTTGATGGATCCTCGTTCCCGGTACGACAGCCTCAGCTATTTCACATAGATGCTTATGGTGCGTCAGGTAGATGACCTGACCTGTGTTTGCCATCGCTCCGAACAGCCTGAAAACCTCCTCCGAGCGAATATGGTCGAACGTCTCCATGATGTCGTCGGCGACGAATGGGACCGAGGGCCGAAATTGCGCGAACTCGTAATAACCGGCGAGTCTTAGGGCAAGGTACAGCTGAAATCGTGCACCCTTTGAAAGCGCTTCGGTGACCTTGGATTGCCCGTCACCCTGCACAGCAATGAGAACCTCACCACCTCTTACAGGCTGGGTTGTCAGCCCCGAATACTGGCCACGCGTCATTAGCTTGAACGCGTCTGATGCGCGCGCCATCATGCCGGAGCGATGGCTCTCACGGTAGATCCGCAAAGCATTGCCAGCCGACATGATGCCAAGCTTCAGCTCTATGTAGCGAACGGCCTTCTCCTCGATTTCCAGCAGGGTTGTGCGCCGTTCAGCATCCAGGCGTGCAACCGCACTATCACCGCCGATGGCGTCCAGCTTGTCGGCCGCGCGCGTCTGCCGGATCAGCTGTTGCTGGATGGTTTCATCGAACAGGCGAAGCCGCTGCTCACCCTCAGCCTTCTCGACCGCGAGGCCGTCGAAATCGATCGCGTCCAGGATCGAGCGGGCCTGCTCGAATCCGTCGACCGCGAGCTCCGCCACTATCCGTTCCTCAAGTTCGGCGACGGTGGTGCGCAAGCCATCGCGCTCACGCAACAGCTCATCGCGTTCGACTACCTCGGGCAGAGTGGCGACACCAAAGACGCCCAGCACCTCGTTCTTGCGGCGTTCGTGTGCCAAAATCTCAGTGTCGAGGATGTCGCGCGCCTCCTTGAGGCGCTTCAGGTCGTTGCCGAGGCT
>NZ_RZRK01000697.1:0-3209 GCF_003997835.1 Mesorhizobium sp. M7A.F.Ca.CA.004.12.1.1 | reverse complement strand
GCACCATCCTGGCTGCTACCGGTGTTTGTGCTTGCCTGCGCAAAGTGAACGTGTGTCGGTATTTCGGAAATCGACAGCGTATGGCTTTGCTCGCCACCGCGCTCGCCTAGTGTGTGACCGCTCCCAACGTGGATCGGGATACGTCCCCTATAATCGGGCAGCGCGAAATTGACTTGGCCGTCACCGCCGAAAGTGGTTCCGAGCAGTGAAAATAGCGCCTGGTTCTGGTTGATCGGCAAAAGCTGCCCGTTACAGAGCGCCCAACCCTTGGGCGGGAAGACAAAGGACATAATCCTGATTTCCGATAGAAATGGCTCGGCCATGTCTCGCGCCCTCATTAGATATCAGAAGAATACACGGAACGACATAGAAGTCTACTTGGGTTTCTAACAAACCAAGTACTATTATAAAATAATAGACAGTATTTAAATAACAAGAGGCGCAGGAAGGCAGTGTGTACCCAAGGTTGTAGATCGTCGCACCAAATGGTGGCCTTTCTACCTCATCAACGTAGCCATCATGGGAACGGCGGCGTGGCAAGCCCGGTAAATCCGCTCGTTTGCGCCGTCGCGGTAGATGCAGAAACAACTGTATTGCGGCCGTTCAGATAAGCGATCACGGCAGCAGTATCCATGGCGCCCCCAGCATAGCCGCTAAGGTTGATCGTCCCGTTGTTGCGCTGACGTACCCGGATGTCACCAGCCGCCATGGTGCCGCCAAGCGAATGCGTAAAGATGTTCGCGAGCGCGCCGGCGCCGCCTATGCTCAGATCGACGGATGCACCATTTCCCTCCGGGTCCGTGACGGCTGACTGGACGAGAATGCCAGCAGCCGCATCTCCGGTCCCATCCAGTTTGATGTCAATCGCGTTGCCGGTTATCTGGGCCAGGATGCTGCCGGCGCCGTCCTGTCCGGCCTGGACAAGGATAGCACGTTGCGTACCGGCATAGTCGATGGAGTTGTTTTTGATTCCGACCCGCATGGCGCCGCCGCCGGCATTGAATACGGATATGCCATCCGCTGTCAGCCCGTTTGCGACCGTGATGGTATTGCTTTCAATTCGAGCGTCAAAAGTAAAGCCGTTGTCGAACGCCGACCCGAGCAGGCTCACCACGACGAAGTCGCCCGCCGCCGTGCTGCTCAGCGTGTTGCCGGTGGCGACGAGGCTCACATCGCTGTTGTCCCCGGCGCTGACGGACAGCTGATCGTTGTTGCTGCTCGAAGTGCTGTTGATGACGTTCAGGTTCATTGTGGAGTTGTCGAATGCATCGGCGACGATGCCACCGCTGAAGTTGTTGCTCGAATTGGCACCCGAGAAGTTGATCGTGGCGTTCGACGTTCCACGGATGCCGAACAGATACCCGCTGCCAAGCACGGCGCCAGTCGAGCTGCCGCCTGAAATCGTCAGCGCGAGCGTGCCGGACTGGGTCTGCAGCTGGAAGTTGTCGTCGCCGCTGCCTGTGATCGTGGTGTTGGTGACCGCGCTGGTGCCGGACATGTTGTAGAAATGGATGCCATCTTCGTCCGCTCCATTGCCCGCATTCGATATGCTGCTGTTGCTGAGCGTGAAGTTCGAAACGGTATTGCCGTTGATGCCTTGCTCGGCGCCGCCCGAAATGGCGATCCGGTCCAGCGTCGCCGTAGAGACGTTTTGAAGGTGGATGGCCGCGTTGGTCGTGAGGTTGTCACCAGTCGAAAGCCCCGAATTGTCGGCATCGAGATCGTCGGTGCCGGCATTGGTGAAATTCATGTTCTTCAGCGTGATGTTGCTCGCGCTGATGAAACTGGCGCCGCGCCCGGTTGTGTTCTGAATTGTGCCGCCCGAGCCGGCGGTGGTGCCGACACCTGTAACGGTCAATCCACCCGAGCCCGTATTGTTGAGCACGATGCCGTTGATGCCGCCATTCGCCGAAATGCTCTGGAAATTCAGCCCGCTGGCGCCGATATTCGTGTTGACGACGTTGAGCGCCGTGCCTGTGCCGGAGGTGATCGTGTTGCCGGTGCCCTGCACCGTCACCGTGCCGCCGCCGGTCGCGTTGAAGCCGTCGCCGCTCGTTGTGTTGATAACCAGCCCGCCATTGGTGAAGTTGATGGCGGCGCCGGGGTTGCTGGTCATGATGACGGCGGCGTTGACGCCGGTCGAGAGCGTCTTGACCGCGCCGCCGAAGTTGATCGTGCCGCCGGCGTTGCTGAGCACGGCAATGCCCAGCCCGCCGTCGTTGCGAGTGATCGTGCTGGCGCTGTCGAAATTGACCGAGCCGCCGGCCATGCCGCGGATGTTGGCGACATTGCCGCCAGGGTTGGTGATGTCGACATTGTTCAGGTTGACGACCGCGCTGACGTCGTCATTGCCTGGCGTGCCCTGGTCGCCATCGACGACGAAGGCATTGTTCGCAGCCCCCGCGTCGGTCTGGATGGCGACATTGTTGAAAGTGTAGGTGCCGGTCGCATTGTTGGTCGAATCGCCGAGAATGGTGATGCCGGCCGTGCCCGTCAGGCTGGCATTGCTGACGGTGACGCTGCCCGCCGCGCCGTCGATCACAATGCCGGTGCCGCCGGTGTCGTTGAGCCCGTTCGCCACGGCAGTGGTGAAATTCACCGAACCGCCGGCGGTGTCGGCGACGACGATCATGCGCTGGCCGGCGGTGGCTTGCGTGATCGTGCCGGCATAGGTGAGGGTGGCGGTGCCGCCATTGACGTTGAACGCCGTGCCGCTGGGGCTGATGATCGAGGTGCCGGTGCCGAAATTGAACGTGCCGCCCGAGCCGTTGAGGATGTCGACGCTGGCATTGCCGCCATTCAGCGTCGTCGTGCCGACGAAACTGTAGATGCCGTCCGCATTGTCGAACTGCAGGCCGGTACCGTTCGTCGCCGACAGCGTACCGGTAGCGAAGTTGAGCGAGCCGCTGTGCCCGCCCGTGACGCTGACCAGGGTGGCATTGTTCGACTGGCTGACATTGCCGGTATAGTTGAGGTTGGCGGTGCCGCCGCTGACAGCGATGGTTGCCGCGCTGCCGCCGACCAGCGTGCCGGCGCCGAGATTGATCGTCCCCAACCCGATCACGTTGGTTAGGACGACGGCGCTGTTGCCGCCGGCGCCGTTGCTGGTCGAGGAAAAATTCATGCCGGTGGCCGCGACGGTGACGCCGCTCAGGTTCATCGCCACACCGGTGCCCGTGGCGATGGAGTTGCCCACGCCGGTCACGCTG
>NZ_RZRK01000696.1:0-3223 GCF_003997835.1 Mesorhizobium sp. M7A.F.Ca.CA.004.12.1.1 | reverse complement strand
ATTGTATTCACGTGTGCCGCGTTCGTCGGCATGACCTTCGACGACGATGGCATACTGCTTGTACTGGTTCAGCCACTGCGCCTGGCGCGAGAGCGTCGTCTGCGCGTCGGCACGGATCGAGGTCGAGTCCGTATCGAAGAAGATGCGGTCGCCAATGTTGACGGTGAAGTCCTGCGCCGATCCGGGTGTTGCGGCGCCGGCGCCGTTAAGGCCAAGATCGGCCGCGTTGTTCGGCGTCTTCTTCGAGGCGCAACCTGCGATGGCGAGCATCGCCACCAGCGCGATCATGACCGGGTTTCTGGTAAGTGCTGCAATACGGCCCATGCCGCCTCTCCTTCGTATTTCGAGTGATCTAATTTGAGTGATTTCGTTGATCACCCAGTAACCACGTTTGGGTTAACCGGCATTCAAGAAACACGGTTAAATTTTGGTTTAAGCTGCCCGTCCGCAGCCGTTTTGGCCTGAAGCCACATTTCACGCGGACCCTAGGCGTAAATACGGCCAAAACGCGACAAAGAGATGGAAATGAGGAATTGAAGAGTTGGGGAATTGAGGAACTGAAGAGAGAATTCACTTCAGCTTTTCTCTCAGATTGATCAGCATGCCGTAGATATGGGCATAGGATCGCAGCCAATCGTCGTGTTGTGTCTGGCTGATGTATCCAAGGTCGAACGCATAGGAAATCCACGTCTCCACCTCGCTGCATGACCCCATTGCCATCGAAATGAACCGCGCGAATTCGGGTTTGGAGTGAGTCTGCTTGGCAAATCCTTCAGCCAAATTGGCGCAGATTCCTTTGCTGGAGCGACGCAACTGATCAGCCAGTGCGTATTGCTCCATTTTCGGGAAAGCGAGCTTTATGGACGTCAAGAGAAACCACATAAGCGCGCTTATATACCTCTAGATCCTTCGCGCGATTAATGTAGCCGCCCGCCTTCTCCATTCTTCAGTTCTTCAGTTCCCCAGTTCCTCTATTCAAGCAGCGGCGACCAGGCCGGGTCGGAAGCGAAGTTCGCCGTCGGGATCGATTGTTCGTTGCGTCCGGTCAGATCGACCGAAACCAGTTTGGGCCCGCCGGCGGAATCGCGGAAGAACATCAGCACGCGGCCGTTCGGTGCCCAGGTCGGTCCCTCCTGCTGGAAGCCGGAGGACAGGATGCGCTCGCCCGATCCATCGGTCTTCATGACGCCGATCTGGAATTCGCCGCCGGTCTGCTTGGTGAAAGCGATGAGGTCGCCGCGCGGCGACCATACCGGCGTCGAATAGACGCCGTCGCCAAAGGAAATGCGGGTCTGGCCCGAGCCGTCGGCTCCCATCACGTAGATCTGCGCGCGGCCGCCACGGTCGGAGGTGAACACCACCTTGCTGCCGTCGGGCGAATAGGACGGCGAGGTGTCGATGGCGGTCGAGTTGGTCAGCCTCGTCGTCGAGCGGCTGCGCAGGTCCATGGCGAAGATGTTGGAATTGCCGTCGTCGCGCAGCAGGCTCATGATCACCTTCTGGCCGTCGGGCGAAAAGCGCGGCGCAAAGGTCATGCCCGGAAAGTTGCCGACCAGTTCGCGCTGCCCCGTTTCGATCTGCAGCAGGTAGACCCGCGGCTGGCCGCTTTCATAGGACATGTAGGTGATTTCCTGCCGGTTCGGCGAGAAACGCGGCGTCAGCACGATCGACCTGCCGTCCGAGAGATAGCGAACGTTGGCGCCGTCCTGGTCCATGATCGCGAGGCGCTTCTTGCGCGCATTCTTGGCGCCGGATTCGTCGATGAAGACGACGCGGGTGTCGAAATAGCCTTTTTCGCCGGTCAGCCGCTCATAGATGGCGTCGGCGATGATGTGGGCGACACGCCGCTGATTGGCGTCGTTGGCGAAGAACTGCTCGCCGGCCATCTGCTGGCCGGCAAAGGTATCCCACAACCGGTACTGGGCGCGGATGCGGCCGTCGGCTTCCTTGCTGACGCTGCCGGTGACCAGCGCCTGCGCGTTGATCACCTTCCAGTCGTCGAAGCGCGGTGCTGCATCGGGGTTGGTGATCTTCTCGATAAAGGCGCTTTTGTCGATCGGAGCGAACAGACCCGAACGCTTCAAATCGGCGGTGACGATTTGCGAAATCTGCGCCCCAAGCGCGTCGCCGCCCTGGAAATCCGTGATGGCGATCGGCAGCGGCTCGACGTTGCCCTTGTTGACGTTGAGTTCGACCAGCGCCAGCGCCGGCAACGTGCTGGCCGCGGTCATGCCCATCGCCATTGCTGCGACCATCAGGAGCGGCTTGAGGATTGATTTCATGTCTTCTCGCTTCTCGTACTGATTTCCGGATACCCGGGCCTTAGAGGCCCAGCATCTCCCTTGGATCGAAGGTGACGCGGACGTCGGCCCAGATGTCCTGCTTGCCGGCGGGAACTTGCAGGCCAGTGACATCGCATTTTTGCACCGCACGAACGGCACTTTCGTCGAACTGGCGGTTTCCGCTCGACGTTTCGACCGCCGGGCGTCCGTCCAGCTTGCCGGAGGCATCCAGGTTGAACCGCACCACGACGACGAAGTTCTCGGAACCTTCAAGGCCCGCGGGAAGGGTCCAGCAGCCGCCAAGCTGGCTTTCCAGAGCACCCATTTCGGACCTGGAAAGCTTCTGGCCCTGATCCTTGTCGCCGCCGAGCGACGCCTGCTGGGTCGAGCGCTTGGCGCCACCGCCGGATGGTTTCTGCTTGTCGAGGAGCGCGGAGATCTCGTCGGCGTTGAATTGCTTGTCGTCGGACTTCGGCTTCGACGACGCTTCCTTGACCGGCTTGTCGGCGTTCTTGCGTTCCGGCGCCTTGGCGCTTTCGGCCTGCGCCGGCTGCGGCTTCGGCCGCGCTTCCGGCGCGGGAGCGGAATCCGGCAGCTGCGTCGCCTCGGCGGGCGGCTCCTGCGCTATGGCTTCAGCGACGGCGTCAGGCTTGACCTCGGGCGTCGGATCGATGGCAGCGGTCTTGTCCTGCGGTGGCGGGGTTGGCGCCGGCTTGGCCGGTGTCGGCTTGGGGTCGGCCTGCTTGACCGGCTCGGGCTTGACCTCTTCCTTGGGCGTGGGCGCCGGCGCCACTTCCGTTGCCGGGGTGGGCTTGGGCTTCTCCTGCGGCTTCGGCACGTCCTCGGGCTTCGGCTTTTCGATCGGGGTCGGCGCGGGCGGCGGAGCCGAGGTCGTGTCGACGGGCTTCGGCTTGGCTTCCGGCGTTATCGGCTTGTCGGTG
>NZ_RZRK01000695.1:0-3224 GCF_003997835.1 Mesorhizobium sp. M7A.F.Ca.CA.004.12.1.1 | reverse complement strand
CGAAAGGAATGCCGCGCCAGACATTGGCAGCGATCACCGAGGCGCGCGCGTTCTCCGGATCGCCAAGGAAATTGATGCGGTGATCGATCAGTCCCATTTCCATGAGCGCCCACGACAGGATGGAGAACTGCGAATCGTAGATCCACCAGAAGGCGATGGCCGAGAGCACCGTCGGCACCACCCACGGCAGCAGGACGATCGCGCGGAAGAACGATTTGAAGGGCAGGTTCTGGTTGAGGATGAGCGCCAGCCAGAGGCCGAGCGCGAATTTCAGGATCGAGGCGCTGATCGTGTAGAGCAAGGTGTTGAAGACGGAGAGCCAGAAGACGGCGTCGCTCCACAGGTATTCATAGTTTTCGACGCCGATGAAGATGCCGGGGCGGCCGATGCGGGCATCGGTGAAGCCGAGCCAGACGCCGAGCCCCAGCGGATAGGTCAGGAAGACAAGCAGCAGTGCAGCCGCCGGAAGCATGAAGCCGAAGCCAAGTGCGTTCCGGCTTTCGCTCCAGCGCGACAGAATCCGTGAGAAGATCGAAGGTCGCGGCTGGATAGCAGCTGACGGCACGGCCATGGGTCGGCTCCTGCTGAGGTCTCATTGATCGGCCGGATCGGCCGCGACGCAATCCGAAGCCAGCCGGGCAGCGGCGCTGCCCGGCTGAGCCGGCTCAAACGCGATAATAGCGATTTGCCCGCTTCTCGGCCTCTTCCATTGCCTCTTGCGGCGTGGCCTGGCCGGTCACCGCTTTGGCGAACATGTCGACCAGCACGTAGTCGGCCATGGTTGCCGCCGAGGCATAGCCGAGCGGCCCGGCATAGCCGTTAGGCCGCAGAGTAGCCGAAGCCTTGGCGTAAGCGGCGTTGTTGGGATCGGCAGTCCACACGGGGTTGTTGTCGAATGCCTTCAGTGTCTGGCAGCAATATCCGGCCGAGGAGGTGATCCAGTCCTTCATTTGCGGTTCCTCGAACATGAACTGCAAATACGCCTTGGCCGCGTTGGGGTAGGGCGTGTAATTGAAGATGACAGCCGTGGTCACCTGGAACAATTCGACGGATTTGCCGACAGGACCGATGGGCAGGTTGGTCGTGCGTATGTCCTTGGCGATTTCAGCCAGCTTTGGATCTTTGTCCTTGTTGATCTTGGCCGTGTTGTAGGCGGAAATTCCATTGGCGATCACCCCCAGTTCGCCGGCCAGGAAGGCGCGGTTGTTGTTGACGTCGAGCCAGCTTTCGGTGCCTGGAATGAAGGTCTTGTAAAGCTCCTGCGCATATTCGATCGCCTTGAGGGTCTCGGGGCTGTTGATCGTTACCTTGCCACTCTCGTCGACCATCTGGCCGCCATGGCTCCACAGCAGCCAATGAGCATAGTTGTTGCCGTCGCCGACGCCATGACCATGCGTGAAGCCGGCCGGATGTCCCTTCGCTTGCAAGGCCTTGCAAAGTTCCAGGAAGCCTTTCGTGTCCTTGGGAAACTCCGAAAAGCCGGCCTCTTTCACCCAGCTTTCCCGATAGACGATGGCATTGCCGATCGTGGCCAGGGGCAGGCCGACGAACTTCCCGTCGCGTGTCGCATATTGCTTAGGTCCCTCGTGCCAGCCGCCATATTTCGAGCCGAGATACTCGCCCAGTTCGCTCACGTCGTGCAGCTTGTCGGGATATTGGTGCGGGTCATCGAACCAGACGAACATCAGGTCGGGGCCGGACCCGACATTTGCTGCGACCGCCGCCTTGGGACGAATGTCCTCCCAGCTTTCCTTGTCGACGCGAACCTCGACACCTGTCGCCTCGGTGAAGCGTTTGGTGTTGGCCAGCCATTGGTCTTCATCGCCCTGGACGAAGGGCGACCAGCGCAGCAGTCTAAGCTTGGCGCCATCCTCGGGTTTGTATTTCAGTCCGTCCTGGGCAAGGGCCGGAGAGCTGATGAACCGACTTCCCAAGGCACCCGCCGCCGCGCCGGCGGTGGTGCGGATCACGTCGCGTCTGGTGAACTTCATGCTCGTTTCCTCCTGTTGTTGTCCTTGCCTGTGGTCCTACTGATCGATACGTGTCTGGAATCTCTGTCCGGTTTCTGCGTGAAAGAGATGGATAAGGCTGGGCTCGGCCGTAAGCCGGATGGTTTCGCCCGGCGTAAAGGAATGTCGTTCCCGGAAATTCGCGACGATCTCTTCGCCGCCGGCTGTCCGGCCGATGAGCTGCACTTCGGACCCGGTTGGTTCAACCACCGCGACGGTGACCGGAATGCCCTGGTCGTCGGACAGCCGCAAATGCTCGGGCCTTATTCCCAGCACCACAGGCTCGCCATTGCGGATGGAAAGTGCCGAGGCCAACGGGACCGAAATCCCCCCGGCGCCGCGGAACGAGGGTGAGCCGTCGGTAGCGATCTCGCCCCTCAGCAAATTCATGGCCGGCGAGCCGATAAAGCTGGCGACAAAAAGATTGTTCGGCCGGTCATAGAGTTCCAGCGGCGGCCCTATCTGCTCGACGATGCCGTCATGCATGACCACGATCTTGTCAGCCATGGTCATGGCTTCGATTTGATCGTGAGTGACGTAGACTGTCGTGGTCTTGAGGCGCTGGTGCAGTTCCTTGATCTCGGCGCGCATCTGCACCCTGAGTTTGGCGTCGAGATTGGACAGCGGTTCGTCGAAGAGAAAGACCGCCGGATCACGCACGATCGCGCGGCCCATTGCGACGCGCTGGCGCTGGCCGCCGGAAAGCTGCCGAGGATAGCGCGCCAGCAACGGCACCAGCCCAAGGATTTCGGCCGCGCGGCGCACGCCTGCATCGCTCTCCGGCTTGGAAACTCCTTTGAGCATCAGCGAGAACGCCATGTTCTCGGCGACGGTCATGTGTGGGTAGAGCGCATAGTTCTGGAAGACCATGGCGACGTCGCGCTCCTTGGGCGCAACGTTGTTGACGACACGTTCGCCAATCGCGATCTGGCCGCGTGAAATCTTTTCTAGGCCGGCGATCATTCTGAGGAGGGTTGATTTTCCGCAGCCCGACGGTCCGACCAGAGTGACGAACTCGCCGTCCTCGATGTTCACGCTGACCCCGTGCAGGATCTCGACAGCGCCGAATGATTT
Organism: Mesorhizobium sp. M7A.F.Ca.CA.004.12.1.1; assembly: GCF_003997835.1. Classification (NCBI taxonomy): domain Bacteria; kingdom Pseudomonadati; phylum Pseudomonadota; class Alphaproteobacteria; order Hyphomicrobiales; family Phyllobacteriaceae; genus Mesorhizobium; species Mesorhizobium sp. M7A.F.Ca.CA.004.12.1.1. The sequence continues at coordinate 141 of NZ_RZRK01000695.1, read as the reverse complement.
ATAGACTTCGCCAATTGCGACAGACGCCATCGATCCTCCCAACAAATTCCCGCGACGTCGTCGAAGGAACAACGCTTCCGCTAGCGACAGCCCTGGCTCCTCCCAGGCTCACGCTAGGCTGAAACGGTAGCGCTACCAAAC
>NZ_RZRK01000694.1:0-3238 GCF_003997835.1 Mesorhizobium sp. M7A.F.Ca.CA.004.12.1.1 | reverse complement strand
GGGCGGTCGAGCGTGGCGGCGATATCGGGTCCGATGCGGAAATCCTCGGCATGAATGAGGGCGCCATCCTGGCGCACACGCCAGCGGTCATGGAAGTTGCCCTGCGTGGCGCGTTCGCCCATCGCCAGGCGGCCGAAGACGGCGGCTTCCAGCACCAGCGCCTCGGCGCCGACGGCAAGCTCGACGTCGAGCGTGCGGGCAAAGGCCGCCCGGTCGAAGACGATGGTTTCCTGCGGCAGCCAGGCGATCCGGCCATTTTCGCCGACCGACAAATTGACCCGCACTTCGGCACGGTCGGACGCGGCCCGGTAGATTTTCTCGCAGGCCTGCGTGGTGATCGATGCCGAAGCGGCCGCGCCGACATCCACCTCCCAGGCGATACGGTCGCCGCCGGTCATCCCGCCGGCGGTGTTGATCAGCACCGCCTCAAACGGATCGGCCGAGACGGCCGGCATCCTTATCTTGGCGGCGCCGTCCTGATAGAGGCGCCGCAGGCGCGTGCGGCCCTCACTGAGCGCGCAGGAAAGCCGCGCGACGCCCGCAACGCGCTGCGTCGAAATCCCGTCATGTTCGCCGCTAGGTTCGCCCATATCCATGCCTGCACGTTAAGCACTCCGTCGGCTTTGTCGATATGGAGTTCGATATAGCTTGTTGCTTGACAACGTTTCGGTTTCTATAGAGGGAACCACCTTGGTACGGTCATGCTGCGCTTGGCGGAGGCATTAAACGACGACGACGGCTTGATACCAGGAGAAAAAGGGGCGCTGCTCAGTTGGCGTCGGGAAACGTCGAGATAGTGGGGAAGGAACCGAATGGCCGACCAGCTGGCAACGGATATCATCGCGAAGATCAAGGCTCATGCCGAGCCGGGCGGCGAAGAAATCACCACCACCACCGAATTGACCTCGCTTGGCATCCATTCGCTCGAGCTGACGGAGATTATCTTCGATCTTGAGGAAGAGTATGGCATCGAGATCGAGATGAACACGGTCGACGCCTGGAGCAATCTGAAGAACGTCGGCGACATGGTCGAAGCTGTGCGCGCGCTGATCGCGAAAAAAGCCTGAACTGAATGCGGCAGCGCGTTGTCATCACCGGCATGGGCGGCATTTGCGGGCTCGGCACCAGCGCGCCCGCGATCTGGAACGAGATGCGCGCCGGCCGCTCGGCCATCGGCCAGATCACAAGTCCCCAACTGCATGATTTGAAGGTCAAGGTCGGCTGCGAAATCAAGGCGCTTCCCGATCACGGAATCGACCGCAAGCAGACCGTGTCGATGGACCGCTTCAGCCTGCTGGCGACCATCGCAGCCAGAGAAGCCATGCAGGAGGCCGGCCTGGTTTCGAATGAAGCCACCACCTATCGGATGGGCACCGTCGTCGGTGTCGGCGTCTGCGGCTGGGAGGCGATCGAAGAGAGCTATCGCGCCATCCTGGTCGAGGGCAAGAACCGCGCCGGTATCTTCACCGTGCCAAAGGTTATGCCAAGCGCGGCCTCCGGCCATGTCAGCATGAGTCTGGGCCTGCGCGGCCCGGTCTTCGGCGTCACCTCGGCCTGCTCCTCCTCCAACCACGCCATCGCCTCGGCCGTCGACCAGATCAGGCTTGGCCGCGCCGATGTGATGGTCGCCGGCGGCACCGATGCGCCGCTGGTCTGGGGCATCCTGAAGGGCTGGGAAGCATTGCGCGTGCTGGCGCCCGATACCTGCCGGCCATTCTCGGCGGATCGCCAGGGCCTGTCGCTCGGCGAGGGCGCCGGCATGGCGGTCCTGGAAACCTACGAGCATGCCATGGCGCGCGGCGCCACCATCCTTGCCGAGGTCGCCGGCGCCGGCCTCTCCGCCGATGCCTCCGACATTGTCGCGCCGACCGTCGAAGGGCCGACAGCGGCCATGCGCGCCTGCCTGGCCGATGCCGGCTTCAATCCCGAGGATGTCGACTACCTCAACGCCCATGGCACCGGCACCAAGGCCAACGACCAGATCGAGACGGCAGCGATCAAGCGCGTCTTCGGCGACCATGCCTACAAGCTTTCGGTGTCGTCGACCAAGTCGATGCACGCCCATTGCCTCGGCGCATCGGGGGCGCTGGAGATGATCGCCTGCGTGATGGCGATCCGCGAAGGCATGGTGCCGCCGACGGCCAATTTTCGCGAGGCCGATCCCGATTGCGACCTCGACGTCACGCCGAACGTGCCTCGCGAGCGCAAGGTGCGCGCCGCGATCAGCAACGGCTTCGCGTTCGGCGGCACCAATGCCGTGCTGGCCTTCAAGGCCGTCTGATCTAAGGGGCGCGCGATCTGCCTCAGGCAGACCATTCCGTTGATTGTTCGTGCACGACGAAACCTTCACCGCCATATTGATCGTGCCGTGCGCCGCGTCTAATCCTTGGCCGACCCGCCAAGACCGCGCCGCTCGGCGCGAACCCCATTCAGGAGTTTCCATGGCAGACCTGTCCGCCTTTCCGATCGCAACGCGTTGGCCGGCCAAGCATCCGGACCAGCTCCAGCTCTATTCGGCGACAACGCCGAACGGCGTGAAGATATCGATCGCCCTGGAGGAGCTCGGCCTGCCCTATGAGCCGCATCTGGTCAACATCGGCAAGAACGAAAGCTGGACACCGGAATTCCTGTCGCTCAATCCCAACGGCAAGATACCGGCGATCATCGATCCGAACGGTCCGGACGGCAAGCCGATCGGCCTGTTCGAATCCGGCGCCATCCTGCTCTACCTCGCTGAAAAAACCGGCCTGCTCATGCCCATCGATGCCGCGCGCCGCTACGAGACCATCCAGTGGGTGTTCTTCCAGATGGCTTCGGTGGGGCCGATGTTCGGCCAGGTCGGCTTCTTCCACAAATTCGCCGGCCGCGAGATCGCCGACAAACGCCCTCTGGAGCGCTATCGCGACGAGTCAAAGCGACTGCTCGGTGTGCTCGACGGCAGGCTGAAGGGGCGCAAGTGGATCATGGGCAATGACTACACCATCGCCGACATCTCGCTGCTCGGCTGGGTGCGCAACCTGATCGGCTTGTACGAAGCCCGCGAACTCGTCGGCTTCGACGATTTCGCCAATGTCTCGACATGGCTGGAGCGCGGCCTGGCGCGGCCGGCGGTGCAGAAAGGCCTGACCATCCCGGCCAAGGGATAGCCAGCCTTCGAAGCGCGGCTATTTGGCCTTCGCTTTGGCCTTCGAACCGCCTTTGCCCATGACGGAAGCGGCGAGCGACGCAGCACCTCGGG
>NZ_RZRK01000693.1:0-3270 GCF_003997835.1 Mesorhizobium sp. M7A.F.Ca.CA.004.12.1.1 | reverse complement strand
GAGCAGGTCGAGCATCATCACGATGCTGCCCCCGCCGCCGGGATCAGCCAGCCGGAGCGTATCCGCAGACGCGCATGGGCTCCGCTCTCCAGCAAAACCGGGTCGGGCTGTTCGAAATGCAAAGTGAGATCGGGACTGGTCGAAGGCGCGAATTCGATGCGCGCCGAGCCACCCTGGTAGATCACCCGCTTGACCAGACCATCAAAGCCGGGGCCATCCGGCGACACGTCGAGATCGGCCGACCGGCAGCAGACCTTTGCCCCGGTTCGCGGCCGCTCGCCTGGCCGGCAGCGGACAACCAGTTCAGCGCCGAGAACCCGGACCTTGCAGTGGCCCCTTTCTTCCGCGCTCAACACATCCACGGGCAGCAAAATGCCTTGCGAAATGAAGGATGCGACCATTTCATTTGCCGGCTCATGATAGAGCTCGCGCGGCGTCGCCAGCTGGGCAAGGCGCCCGCCATCCATCACCGCGATGCGGTCGGCCAATGCCATCGCCTCGGCCTGATCATGGGTGATGTAGACGATGGTGGTGCCGGTGCGCTTGTGGAAGGATGCGAACTCGTCCTCCATCGATGCCCTCAGATGCACGTCGAGATTGGCCAGCGGCTCATCGAACAGCACTAGCGAGGGCGCGGCGACAAGGCAGCGCGCCAGCGCCACGCGCTGGCGCTGGCCGCCGGAAAGATTGGCCGGCCGACGCTCGCCCAGCCCTTGCAGATTGACAAGGGCGAGTGCGTCTTCAACCTTCCGGCGGGCGACAGCCTTGTCGAGCTTCGCCACCTTCAGCGAATAACCGATGTTCTCGGCCACCGTCATATGCGGCCACAGCGCATAGTTCTGGAAGACGATGCCGACGCGCCGCTTTTCCGGTGCGACGCTGCAGCCCTTGCCCGACACGACCTCGCTGCCGATGCGGATTTCGCCCGAAGTCACTTTCTCGAATCCGGCCACCAGCCTCAGCAACGTCGTCTTGCCGCAGCCGGAAGGGCCGAGCACCGCCAGGAACTCGCCGTCGGCGACGTCGATCGACACGTCCCTGACGGCATCGAAATTGGCGAAGCTCTTGGTCACATTGTCCAGGCTCAATCGCGCCATGGCAGCACTCCGGTCGGAAGGTAGGGGGCAAGCAGATTGGTGACCAGCATCAGCACGAAGGTGACCGCCACGGTGATGACGGACATCGCCGCCGCATAGTTGGAATCGCCGCCCTGCTCGAAGGAGAACATCACCACGCCGATGGTTTCCGAGCCCGACGACCACAGCAGCGCCGAAACGGTGAGTTCGCTCAGCGCCGTCATGAAGATCAGCAGGCCGCCGGCGATCGCCGCCGGTGCCACCAAGGGAAAGATGATCGTGCGCATGCGCGTGAACAGCCCGGCGCCTGCCACTTGCGCAGCCTCCTCCAGCGCCCGGTCGATCTGGTGATAGCCGCTGATGGTTGGCCGCAGCGCCAGCACCAGGAAACGGGCGAGATAGGCGTAGAGGATGATCCAGACGGTGTTGTAGAGCTGGATGCCGGTCAGCGGGATCGGCCGCAGGAACATGAGCAGCGAGGCGATGGCCAGCACCACACCGGGCAGTGCATAGGGCAGTTCCACCGACAGATTGAGCAGCCGCACCCAGCGCTGCTTGCCCCAGGCGATCAGATAGCCGATCGGCACGGCAACCAGGACCGCGAAGAAGGCCGCCGCGATCGACAGCCAGAAGCTGTTGAAGAAGGCGCGGCCGGCCGCGTCATGCTCGAACAGCACGAAGCGATAATTGTCGAGCGTCGCCGTCTTGGCGGTGAGCGCGATGCCGTAGCCCGGCACCAGCGATGTCAGAACCAGCCCGAACAGCGGCAGGAACAGCACCACGATGATCAGCAGCCACATGCCGGCCTGGACCGTAGGCCGCCAGCGGCCGAGTTCGTATGGCTCAGCCGAAAGCGACGTGGAGCTGATGCGATAGTCGCGGCGGCGGCTCATGATCTCCTGGGCAAGGATGCCCGCCATGGCGATGATGCCGATCAGCACCGACAGGAACGCGGTTTCGCCGAGCACGGCAGGGCCGCCGCCGGCCAGCTTCTGATAGATCAGCGTCGGCAGCACGAGATAGTTGGCGGGAATACCTAGAAAGGCCGGAATACCGAAATTACCGACGCAGGAGACGAAGGCGAGTGCGGCGGCGGCCATGATCGACGGCGTCATCAAGGGCAGCACGATGGTGACCAGCACGGTGAACCAGCCGGCGCCGCCCGCCCGCGCCGCTTCGACCAGCTCGCGCGGCAGCTTGCGCAGGCCGGCGCGCACCAGCAGGAAAACCAGCGGCCCATACTGCACGCCGAGCAGCAGGATGATGCCCAATGTCGAATAGAGCGGATTCCTGGTACCGAGCGGCGGTGCCGCCCCGAACAGCTTGAGGAACGGGCTTGCCGGGCCGAACAATTGCAGCCAGGCCAGCGCCGTCACCTGCGGTGCGATCATCAAGGGCATGACGTAACAGAGCACCATGGCGCTGCGAGCGCGGATATCGGTCAGAGTGACGAGGACGGCCACCAGCGTACCCGACAACACCGCAAGCAGGGTGCCGCCGATACCGACGACCAGTGTGTGCCAGGTGGCGACCCAGGTCGCCGGACTGGCGAGCCCCGCCTTTATCGCGACGGCCGACAGCGTGCCGCCGGGTGCCACGATCTCCTTGATCAGGCGCAGCATCGGCAGCAGCGAAAGCAGGACGATGACGATGGCCACCGCCGCCGTCAGGACCATTTCCTGGCCCCGGCTTTCCCTGATCCGTGTTGACATGATTGCTTTTCCTGGGATCGATCAGCCGATGCGCTCGGGTTTCGCAGTCGGCATGCCGCTAGGGGGGCATGCCGACTGGATTGCCGGCTCAGCCGCCGAACAGTTCCGAGAACTTCGCCTTGTCGGCGTCGGTCTTGGCGACGATTGCCTTGGTGTCGAACGACATCACCTTGACCTTGACGCCTTCCGGCAGCCATTCGGGGCGGCCGACCGAGGCGCGCGCCGGCAGATAGCCCATCGAAAGCGCAAGCTTCTGGCCGTCATCGGAAAGAATGAAGTCGACGAACTTCTTGGCGCCATCGACATTCCTGGCGGTCTTCATGATGGCGACCGGTTCGGTCACTGCCGGCACACCTTCCGAGGGGAACACGAACTCGACCGGGGAACCCTTCTTCTTGGCGTTCATCGCCATGAAGTCGACGAGGATGCCATAGGGCTTCTCGCCCGATGCCACCGACTTCAGCACCGCACCATTGCCGCGC
>NZ_RZRK01000692.1:0-3278 GCF_003997835.1 Mesorhizobium sp. M7A.F.Ca.CA.004.12.1.1 | reverse complement strand
GTTGTGCACCATCTTGACGAAGTGGCCGGCACCGCTCGGTCCGCAATGCAGATAGCCAAAGGGCGCGGTGCCGGCATCCCCAGGCGGATTGGCGCCGACGTCGGCGCCCGGTGCCAGCGTGGCGAAGATCGAATCGAGGTGCTGCACCGCCACGTCGGGGCCGCCGATCATCAGGCAGTAGCCACGCTCCAGGCCCCAGACGCCGCCGCTGGTGCCGACATCGACAAGATGGATACCCTTGCCGGCCAGTTTCGCGGCCTGGTCGACGGCGTCGTGGTAGTAGGAATTGCCGCCGTCGATAACGATGTCGCCGGGCTCCATCAGGGCCGCCACCTGATCGATGATCCTGCCGGTGATCGCCGCCGGCAGCATCAGCCACACGCAGCGCGGCTTGGCCAGCTTGCCGACGAATTCTTCCAGCGAGGCCGCCCCTGACGCGCCGTCGGTCACCAGGGCGGCGACGCTGGCCGGGTTGATGTCGTAGACGACGCATTCGTGGCCGTCGCGCATCAGGCGCCGGACCATGTTGGCGCCCATCCGGCCCAGTCCCATCATTCCGATCTGCATGGTTTCGTCCCTGTTTTCTACGAGATTTGCGGGGTTATCGAGGGAAGGTCTACTGGCTGTGATCTACTGGCCATCTTGGTCGCCCGATATGACGGAGAAGTCGACATTCTCCCAATCGCCGGTCCCGGGCCAGAAAAAAGTGAAGAGCAGCGTGCTTCCCTCGGGGAGGCTTGCCGCGGGCAGATCGGCAAGATGGATGCCGAAGGCGTTCTCCACCGTCTGGCTGTCATGGGCGGTCGCCCAGTTGTCGGTGCTCCAGTGAACTGTAGCCGGGTCCAACAATTCGACGCGCAACGTCTTGCCCTCCGGCATGGTGCGGATCTTGTTGTTGAACCGCCAGGTCCTGAACGAGGATACGGTCTTGTCCTCGATATAGCGCTTGACGCCTTGCGGCGGCATGTCGAAGACCGCGCCGTCGCGCAGCGAGCGCAGCAGCTTGATATGCTCCGAATGCGCCCAGACCAGCGGCATGGCGCTGCCCGAGGGTCGGCCGTGCAGCAGTTCGCGTTCCGGCAGATCGGCGCCGTCCCAGACCTGCTCCGGCAACAGGCCGCCCGGTCCGGCCGAGCCTTCCAGCGCTGCCAGCAGGCTGGCTGCCTTTTCCCTGCGCCCAGCCGCCAGCTCATAGTGGGCGCGTTCGCCGGCCAGCAGCGGCCAGGGGCGACCCTGGCCGGTGCCATCGAAAGGCGCGCCGTCTTCGTGCTCGCCATAGCCGTCACCATTGTAGCGGTACCAGAGCGGCCCTTGCGGCAGATCGCAGCGCAATTGCGCGTCGATGACCTTGACCGTGTCTGTCATGCGCGGATCGTCAGCCGCCCGCAGACCGAAGCGGACAAGTGCCAGTGCATCCGGGCTGACGATTTCCTCGGGCGGCCGGTCGGTGTCGCCAGGCGGCCGGTTCTTGATCGGGACATAGCCGTCCTTCGGCGAACCGGCCTCGGCGCTGTCGGGTGGTGCTATGCGGACATAGTAGCCTTCGACGCCGACTTGACTGCAGATCGCCGTGCCGGTGACGTAGGTCCAGCGCTCGACCTGGTCGTTCCAGACGTCTGATGTCTCGCGCAGATACGTCGCGGCGTCTGTCTTGCCGCAGGCGTCGAGCAGGTCTGCCGCGGCAAGCAGTGCGGCGATTTCGACGGCGAGCGTGAACGGGCTGTAGCCGGCATCCTCTTCCCAGCGGTCCTCGCCGGTGACGGGCCCGTTGCGCACGACATAGCCGGCGGCGCGCTCGATCATCGGCAGGAAGGTCATGAGCCTGGCGCGGGGCAAATGGCCGGCGCGGCGCAAAGCGTCGGCCAGCAGCAGCGGAAAGGCGCATTCGTCCATCTGGATGCCGGGCCAATAGGCCGATCCGTCGAGCCAGGCGTTCTGCGGCCAATGGCCGTCCGGCTGCTGGATGGAGCTGAGGTAATCGAGGATTTGCAGGGCCGAGGCAGCATCGCCGGCAGCAAGAAAGCCGCCCGCCGTCTCGACCAGATCGCGCGGCCAGACCAGATGGTAGCCGCCGAGGTCGTCGTCACCCTTGTTGAAGCCCCACGGGATCGACAGGCTGGCGACCGCGGCGCCTGGTGTCGCGATCGACCGGTGCGTCGCCAGTACCGCGGTGCTGGTGCGATAGAAGTTGATCCCGGGCACCGCGTGCCGGTCGTCCAGCGGCAGCAAGCCCTTTTGCCAATTGCGCCAGTTCTGAAGATAGGAGTTCGCCGCGGGTTCAAAACCCTGCTTCAGGCTGGCGAAAGCATGTTCCGCGGCCTCCTCAGGCGTCGCGCCAAATCCCAGCGCCAGCAAAGCCTTGGTCCTGGTCGCGGAAAAGCCGATCTCGCCCGTCAGCGCAACATTGCCGTCCTCGGCCCGCTGGTATGCAGCGTCGAGCTCACCTGTATTGTGGAGTTGCTGCCAACCGTCGGAAAAGCCGACATAGCCGGCCGAACCGGTTCGCCAGGGCAGCGACGAGGCCAGCGCCAGGCAAGAGCCGCGCCCCGAGGCGAACAGCATGGGCTTTCCCTCGTGCTCGCCGACCCAGGCGGTGTTGCCCATGCCGGCATTGACCAGATGCGGCGCCAGAAGCGCGTAGACGCGGTAGTCACCGGGCACCCCTTTCAGCGCCGTGAAGGTGATTTCCTGCAGCAGCGCCGGGCGCTCCGGGTCGGCGAGGATACGCTTTTCGATCCGCCAAGCGCCGTCATTCGCCGTATTGACCAGCCTGTAGGCGGGCACGCCGTCCTCGAACGGTTCGATCGTATGCCCGGCATCGCGTTTCTCTTCCGAAAAATAGCCGCCGGGACCGGTGACGATCAAGCCGAGGTCGCGGGTGCAGGCGCTGTCGACGCGCGGATAGTAGACTTCGTTGAGGATGCCGTGGCTGATCGTAAACCAGATCCGGCCGGCCGGCGAAAGCGACGTTCCGACGCCACTCTTGGCGCTTGATGTCCAGCGCGCCGGGATCCCCGGGGCGCCCGGAGCAACGTTTTGCGTCACTGGCATTCTGTTTCGCTCTCCTGGCCTCCTCCCTAGACCAGGACGCGAACCCTTTACAATCATTGCACCGCAAGTTGATCGGCCGGTCCAACGGCAGGGCAACGAACTCGGGCTGACGGGTTTCTTCGGAGCCTTCGCCCGCCATTGGCTGACGGAGCATCAAGCGAACAACCCGCCTGTGCGGCGGGTCACTGGCGCAAATCAGCACCATGGACAAAAATGTACCATAGCTG
>NZ_RZRK01000691.1:0-3289 GCF_003997835.1 Mesorhizobium sp. M7A.F.Ca.CA.004.12.1.1 | reverse complement strand
CTGCCGGCTCGGCATTGCGGATCAACGCCACGTCGGTCGAGGTGCCGCCCATGTCATAGGTGACGAGGTTTTCGAAGCCGGCGCGTTTTCCCGTATAAGCGGCGGCGATGACGCCCGAGGCCGGGCCGGACATGACCGTCTTGGCCGATTCACGTGTGACGAAGCGGGCCGAGATCATGCCGCCATTGCCGTTCATGATCAGGAAGTCGCGGGCATAGCCTTTGGCGGCCAATTCCTTGCGCAGCCGCTCGACATAGCGCTCGAGGATCGGCTGCACTGAGGCGTTGACCGAAGCGGTCACGCCGCGTTCGAATTCGCGCGCTTCCGACAGCAGCGCATGGCCTGCCGTGATGTAGCCGTTCGGCCAGAGTTCGGTGGCGATTTCGACGGCGCGCCGCTCATGTGCCGGGTTGGCGTAGGAATGCAGGAAATGGATGACCAGGGATTCGCAACCGGCCGCTATCAGCGTCTGCACTGCGTCGCGCATCTCGGTCTCGTCGAGCGGCGTGCGCACCGCGCCCGATGCTTCGACGCGCTCCGAGACTTCGAGCCTGAGATTGCGCGGAATGATCGGCACGAAGCTGCCGGTCATGCCATAGGCCTGCGGCCGCGTGCGCCGGCCCAGTTCGATCACGTCGCGAAAACCGCGCGTGGTGATCATGCCGGTTTTCGCCAGCCGGCGTTCGAGCACCGCATTGGTGGTGGTGGTCGTGCCATGCACGATGAGGTCGATGCTATCGATGGCAAATCCGGTGGCGCCGAGTGCCGAAACCACACCGAAAGCCTGGTTGTCCACCGTGGTCGGCGTCTTGGCCAGATACACCCGGCCGCCGTCGCTTCCGTCGATCAGGAGCAGGTCGGTGAAGGTGCCGCCGACATCGATACCGGCGACGACATTTCCCCGGGAATTGCGCGCTTGCGCCGAAATATTCTCTTCCATCGTCGAAACCCGAAATGCGCGGACTACGGATATGCGCCAGTTTGGAAAGCTGTTTTAAGGGAGCATCTTGACGCAAATATCGTTTGTATACTAATAAATTCCGGACACAAGAGCTTGCCGCTTTGCAGTGTGCGAACAGCCCGCCGGGATCTGAATGGTCCGGGCGTGCAGGTGAAAGTTTGGCGCCCGCGTCCACGGTTGGGCCAGAAGGTTGGATTTGATGAACACCACATCCGCTCTCAACACCGCCGGCGCCCGACCGCTGCAGTTCCCGATTCCGGCCAACGTCTATGCCGAAACCGTCGTCTCGGTGAAGCACTATACCGATCGGCTGTTCTCGTTCCGCATCACCCGTCCGCAGTCGCTGCGCTTCCGCTCCGGCGAGTTCGTCATGATCGGCCTGCCCAATGCCGAGAAGCCGGTGTACCGCGCCTATTCGGTGGCGAGCCCGGCCTGGGACGAAGAGCTGGAATTCTTCTCGATCAAGGTGCCGGACGGCCCGCTGACTTCGGAGCTGCAGAAGATCCAGGTCGGCGACACCGTCATCATGCGCCAGAAGTCGACCGGCACGCTGGTGGTCGACGCGCTGACGCCGGCCAAGCGGCTGTTCATGATCTCGACCGGCACCGGCATCGCGCCCTTCGCCAGCCTGCTGCGCGACCCCGACACCTACGACAAGTTCGATCAGCTGATCCTGACCCATACCTGCCGCGACAATGCCGAGCTGACCTATGGCCAGGAACTGGTCGCAGCACTCGAAAGCGACCCGCTGATCGGCGAGCTGACCTCCGGGCGCGTCACGCTCTACAATTCGACGACCCGCGAGGAATCGGCACGCATGGGCCGCATCACCGCGCTGATCGGCTCCGGCAAGTTCTACAGCGATCTCGGCATCGACAAGCTCAACCCGGAAACCGACCGGATCATGATCTGCGGCTCGATGCATATGCTGAAGGACGTCAAGGAACTGGCCGAAAGCCTTGGCTTCGAGGAAGGGTCGCTGAGCCATCCAGCGACTTTTGTCGTCGAGCGCGCCTTCGTCGGCTGAGACGCACCAACATCTCGAAGTCTATGTTTTTGACCGCACGGTCAAAAATTGCTGCTTTCGCCGCCTTTTTCGGTTATGACCGCCCGCAGGACTCGTGAAGTACGGCTTCACGGGCTATCTTCGGCACACGTCGCTGAATGAAAGGGCAGGAGATGAGCAGCACAATCCGCGAAGCCGATGTCGGCTCGTCCAAGGTGACGCCGCTGCCCGCGCGTGCCGCCGCCAACACAGCCGTTCCCCCGGACCATCGCATTGCGCGCAATCCAGGCATGAAGCTCGACCTCGGCTTCATGGAATCGGTGCGCAGCGTCAATCGCTCGGCGCTGGAACGGCGCGTCGCCAGCCTGACCAAGCGGCGCTCGATAAAGGCCGACAACCAGGCGGCCTGGCTGCTGCGCGCCGTCGCCTGCATGGATTTGACGACGCTGAATTCCAACGACACCGAGGAGCGCGTGCGCCGGCTCTGCGCCAAGGCGATCAATCCGTTCCGCCGCGACATTGTCGAGGGCCTCGGCATATCAGGTGAAACCATCCGCCCGGCCGCCGTCTGTGTCTACCACCCCTTCGTTGCCACCGCCGTCGATGCCGTGCGCGGCACTGGCATCCATGTCGCCGCCGTCTCCACCGCCTTCCCGCATGGCCTTACGCCGCTGTCGACCCGCCTGCAGGAGATCGAGGCCTCGGTCCGCGACGGCGCCGACGAGATCGACGTCGTCATCCCGCGCGGGCTGGTGTTCGGCGCCAAATGGCGGGAGCTCTACAACGAGATCGTCTCGATGCGCGCCGCCTGCGGTGACGCGCATCTGAAGGTCATCCTCGGCACCGGCGACCTCGCCACGCTGCGCAATGTCATGCTGGCCTCGATGGTGGCGATGATGGCGGGCGCCGATTTCATCAAGACCTCGACCGGCAAGGAAAGCGTCAACGCGACGCTGCCTGTCGGCCTCGCCATGGTGCGCGCCATCAGGGCCTATTTCGAGGAAACCGGCTATCTCATCGGCTTCAAGCCGGCCGGCGGCATATCCACGGCCAAGGCCTCGCTCGACTGGCTGGTGCTGATGAAGGAAGAACTCGGCCGGCCCTGGCTGGAGCCCGAGCTGTTCCGCTTCGGTGCCTCGAGCCTCTTGACCGACATCGAGCGCCAGCTCGAGCACCATCTGACCGGACACTATTCGGCCAATCATCGCCACGCGATGGCATGAGACATTTACCCCCACCCCGATCGGCCTTGCCGATCGACCCTCCCCACAAGGGGGAGGGTGAAGGAGGCACCTGATGAACATCCTCGACCGCTATCACGC
>NZ_RZRK01000690.1:0-3290 GCF_003997835.1 Mesorhizobium sp. M7A.F.Ca.CA.004.12.1.1 | reverse complement strand
CGCTCATCCCCGCCGCGCGCGCAGCAATGATGCCGGCCGGGCTGTCCTCGACGACGAGGCATTTGCGCGGATGAGCCCGCATGCTGGCGGCGGCATGCAGGAACAGATCCGGCGCCGGCTTTCCCTTGGCCACCATGGTGGCACTGAACAGGTGCGGCTCCATCAGCCCAAGCAATCCGGTGACGTCGAGCGCGTAGCGGATGCGGTCGAGCGTGCCCGAGGACGCGACACAGAACGGCAGCCCAAGCTTCGGCAGTATCTTCTTGACGCCGGCGATCGGCTTCAGCTCCTCGCGGAATTTGCGCATCAGTTCGACGCGCATCTCGGTCAGGTGCAGGTCTGTGATATCGAGCCCGAAGTCGCGGCCGAGGATCTCGCGCACGCTTTTCATGCTCCTGCCGAGGAAATGCTCGTAGGCGGCATCCTCACTGACGCTGCCGCCGGCGACTTTGACCATGCCGAGCAGCGCCGAGACGGAGAGCGCCTCGCTGTCGACCAGCACGCCATCGCAGTCGAAGATGACCAGTTCAGGCGTCATGGCCGAGAATGGCTCTCAGAGCTTGCCGGCGAGGTAGCGCGTCAGCGTCGCGCGCGCGCCATTCGCCCACAGCACGTTGAGCGCATGGGCGAAGGCCTCGACAAACGCCGTCGCGCGGCCGACATCGCCATAGATGTCCTCCATGGCAAGCCAGGCGGCGGGAGCATCCTTTGCCGCTTTTGCCGTTGCCTGCAGCCGGCCCCAGCTCGGATCGTTGGGCTCGATGACGGCGCCGCTATCCGTCGTGCCGAAGCAGTAGCGGCACCATAGCGCCGATTCCAGCGCCAGGCCCGCGACGCTCTTTCCGGCCTTCAGCCGGTCGGCGATGGTCGGGATGATGAATTTCGGCTGGCGGTTGGAGCCGTCGAGGCAGAGCCGGCGCACCGTGTCGCCGATCTTGGGATTGGAAAAGCGGCTCTCGATGAGCTGGTAATAATCTTCCAGGACCGTGTCCGGCACCGGCGGCACGGTCGGAATGATTTCCTCCCGTTCGAGCTTGGCCAGAAACCCGCTCACCAGCGGCTCCTGCATCGCCTCATGGACGAAATGGATGTCCATCAGGCCGGCCGGATAGGCAATCGTCGCGTGGCCGCCATTGAGGATGCGGATCTTCATCAATTCGTAGGGCGCAACGTCTTTGACGAACTGCACGCCGACCTTTTCCAGCGGCGGCCGGCCGCCGGTGAAATGGTCCTCCAGCACCCATTGCCGGAACGGCTCGCAGAACACCGGCCAGTTGTCCTCAAGGCCAAAGTCCTTGGCGAGGATGCCGCGTTCGCGGTCGGTGGTCGCCGGCGTGATGCGATCGACCATACCATTCGGGAAGGCGACATGCTCGCTGACCCAGTTCGCCAGATCCTCGTCGATCAAACGGGCCAGGCCGATGACGCCGTCCGAGGTGACATGGCCGTTGTGGGGAATGTTGTCGCACGACATGACCGTGAACGGCACGGTGCCTTCATCGCGCCGCCGCACCAGCCCGGCAAGGATGATGCCGAACACCGTCTTCGGTGTCGCGCCGGGCTGCGCATCGGCGAGGATGTCGGGGTGGGTCGGGTTGAACACGCCGGATGCCGGATCGATGAAATAACCGCCCTCGGTGATGGTCAGCGAAACGATCTTGATCGCCGGGTCGGCCAGCCGTTCGATGATGCCGGCCGCATCGCCGGGCATCAGGAAGTCGATCATGGCGCCGGTGACCCGGGCGCTCATATGGCCGCTGTCCTGCTCGACCACCGTGGTCAGCCAGTCCTGCTCTTCCAGTTTGCCGCGGCCGATCTTTTCACCGTCGAACACGCCGGCGCCGATCAGTGCCCAGTCATGGCCGACGCCCGAATTGAACAGATCGTCGAGATAGACGGCCTGATGCGAGCGATGGAAATTGCCGACTCCGAAATGCACGATGCCGGCCTTCAATGTCGCGCGGTCATACTTCGGGCCGGCGACCTCAGCGGGCAGTTTGGAGAGGTTTGAGGACGAGAGTTTCACGGTCATCTGTTTTACCCTTTGGCCGAATCTAGGCCTTCGTTACGCTCCTCTCCCGGTTGGGGAGAGGATAAGGGGTGGCACTGGCTACGCGCCCGCTGATGTCGGCCTCTGCTCCCCGCGGAGGGACGAGGAGCAGAGGCCGTCCCCCGCCCTCAACTCATCCACTGGCCGCCATCGACATTGTAGGTCTGGGCGACGATGTATTCGGCGTCGCTGCTGGCGAGAAAAACCGCCATGCCGGTGAGGTCCTGCGCCGTGCCCATGCGGCCATACGGCACTGCCTCGCCGACCAGCTTCTTCTTCTCGCCCTTCGGCCGGTTCTCATATTTGGCGAACAGCGAATCGACGTGATCCCAGTGCTCGCCGTCGACGACGCCAGGGGCAATCGCGTTGACGTTGATGCGGTGCTTGATCAGGTCGAGCCCCGCTGACTGTGTCAGCGAAATGACGGCGGCTTTGGTGGCGCAATAGACGCCGACCAGCGCCTCGCCGCGTCGTCCGGCCTGGCTCGCCATGTTGATGATCCTGCCGCCCCGGCCAGCGGCGATCATCGAGCGGGCGGCTGCCTGCAGCATGAACAGCGTGCCGGCGACATTGACGGAAAACAATTTATCGTAGCTTGCCTTGGTGATCTCGACGATCGGTGCCAGATCGAAAAGAGCGGCGTTGTTGATCAGGATATCGAGGCCACCGGTCTTCGTCTCGACGGCTTTCACCGCCGCCTCGATGGAGGCGAGGTCGGTGACGTCGAGCTTGACCGCATAGGCCTTGCCGCCGATCTCGGCGGCCGTCTTCTCCGCCGCCTCGAGATTGATGTCGGCTATGGCGACGGTGGCGCCTTCGCCGGCATAGGCTTCGGCGAAGGCTCTGCCGATGCCGCGGGCCGAACCTGTGATCAGCGCGGATTTGCCGGCCAGCCGCATGTTCAGATTGCCTTCCCGTCGGCGCCGAAGCGATGCAGCTTGGCCTTGTCGGGCGTCAGATAGATGGTGTCGCCATGATGGACGCCGAGTTCGCCGTCGGCGCGCACCGTCAGCGGGCCGACGCCATCGGCCTGGACATGCAGGAAGGTGTCGGAGCCGAGATGCTCGGCGACGCCGACGACCGCCTTCCATTCGCCCGCTGTGGTCGAGATCTCCAGGTGTTCGGGACGGATGCCGATGGTCTTGGCGCCGTTTTTGGCAGCCGGCGTGCCTTCGATCAGGTTCATCTTCGGCGAGCCGATGAAGCCGGCGACGAACAGGTTCTTCGGCGTCTTGTAGAG
>NZ_RZRK01000068.1:0-13133 GCF_003997835.1 Mesorhizobium sp. M7A.F.Ca.CA.004.12.1.1 | reverse complement strand
ATGCTGGCCTACCCGAGCGGCCTGGTCGGCATGATCAAGGCTTCATGGGGCGCCGTCGCCGGACGCCTGAAACGCCCGGGCTGATCGTTTCGGAATAGCGGCTGCGCCTCAGCGGATGCCGCACCAGTCGATGGCCGAAGCGGCGATCACCTTGGCGGTCTCGACCACCGATTCGACCTCGACATATTCGTCGGAACCGTGAAACCCGTCGCCTGAGGGGCCGAAGATGACACCGTCGACGCCGGCGCCGGCATAGTGCGCGGCATCGCACACGGCGACGAAGCCGCGAGCCTGCGGCGCCTTGCCGACCATGGCCTTGCGCTTCATCAGCGATGTCACCAGCGGATGATCGACCGGCGTGTTCATCGGCGGGAAATACAGCCCGCCGAGCTCCCATTGGATCGCAGGCGGGTTGTCGCGCAGCCACGCATCGGTCTGGGCGAAATGGTGGACGAACGTCTCGAAATCGCGGCGGTAGTCGGCCGAGTTCTCATCGGGCAGGAATTTCATGTCGAGATCGAGCACCGCGACGTCGGGAATGATGGCCGGGTTGGTCATGACGGTCGGCAGGCCATGCTGGCCAAGGCCGGTTCCGCCATGCATGACGCCGATGTTGATGGTGTTCATACCGAGCGGCAGCAATGGATGCGATTTCGCCCGCGTCCGGTCCAGCTCATACTGGCGCACGGCGGCGATGAAACGGGCGGCGATCTCGATGGCGTTGACGCCCGGCTCGAGCCGCTCCTTGTCGTGGCGCTGCGGATAGATCTCGTTGTAGCGCAGCGCCGAATGGGCGTTGCGCCCGCGGATCGTCACCCGCGCCCATTCAAGCCCGCCTTCGACCGGCAGGACATCACCCCAGGTCGGTTCGGCGACCAGCACCGCCTTGGCGAGCTTGCCCTTCTTCACCGCGTCCATGGCGCCGAAGCCGCCGGCTTCCTCGTCGACGACCGAGTGGATGGCGAGCCGGCCCTGCAGCGTGATGCCCGCCTTGCGGATCGCGCGCGCGGCGGCGATGCAGGCGGCGACGCCGCCCTTCATGTCGACGGCGCCACGGCCATAGAGGCGGCCATTGGTGATCTCGCCGCCGAACGGATCGACCGACCAATCCTTCATCGCGCCGACCGGCACGACGTCGATATGGCCGCACAGGATCAGGCTGCGATCCTCGTCTCCCGCCCATTCGCCGACCAGATTGGGCCGACCGGGCAAGACATCCCATTGCTCGGTCCTGAACCCGTCCTGCTTGAGGATCGGTTCGAGCAGCGCCTGGACATCCGCCTCGCGGTTGATCGCCGGATTGGGCTCGAATTTGGGGTTGACCGAAGGGATGCGGACCATGTCGCGGGTCAGCCCGATCAACCAGTCGCGATCGGTCTCGATCTCAGCCTGCACGGCATCGATGATGGTCTGGTTGTCGGGCATCGTCGCTTCCTTCTCTGCGTCGCGGCGCTTTGCATCGCTGCACTGGGCGCAACGACACTATTTCCTTGTGGTTTTGGATTTGGCGGCGTCGTCGGCCGATGACGACAGGGCGGTATCGAGCGTGACCGCATTGGCACTGCGGATCTTCTCGATGTCCTCGATGCGCTTGCGCACCCCGGCGCCGTGGCCTTCCAGCGCGTGGGCGAACACGGTTTCCATCTGGGCAACGGCCGTTGCCAGCGTGTCGAACGGCGAGTTGGCGTCGATCGCCGCGACCATGGTCAGGTCCGCTATGTCAGATATCGGCGACAGCCAGACATCGGTGAACAGCAGGATGGAGACGCCGCGCTCCTTGGCCTGCTGGGCAAAGCTCACCACGTCCGACTGATAGCGCCGGTAGTCGAACACGACGAGGAGGTCGCGCTTGCCAAGGTCGATCAACAGGTCGAAATCGGCGGGGCTCAACGAACCGATGTCGCGCACGCCGGAGCGGAACTGCAGGAGGTAGCCGGCCAGCATGGAGGCGATATGCCGGCTGAACCGGCCGCCCAGCAGCACGACCTGCCCCTTGCTCTCCAGCAGCAGGTTGACGGCGCGCGTGTAGGCCTGCACCGGCACTGCCGTGCGCGTGCGCTCCAGGCTGTCGGAAACCGAATGGAAATAGGCAAGTGCGGTGCCTTCGCTGGAGCCGCCCGGGCGCTTGGCCTCCATCATCAAAAGCGGCGAATGCAGCCTGGATTCAACTTCGGTGAGCAGGCGTGCCTGGAAATCGGCAAAGCCGACATAGCCAAGCTTGCTCATCAGCCGCGTCACGCTCGGGTCACTGACGCCAGCGCGCCGTGCCAGCCGGGTCGCGGTGCCCAGCCCCGACATCGGATAATCAGCGAGCAGGACCTGGACGATCTTCTCTTCCGCGGAGGTGAACGCCACGGTCGTATTGGCCAGTTCTTCGCGGATCGACATTGTCATCGCCCATCGCCGACGGAAAGACGATTATCTTACAATTTCACACATGTTTGTCAAATTTGGAACTTCTCTTACAGAGCCATCGAGAGTTCGGCATGACTTGCTATCCCATGGCAGCCAAGCCAGTCGTGCAACACATCCACGTCGGCTCGAACGAGGGCTGGCGTCTATTTGAAGCTGGCGATGGGCAGGAACTTGACCGCGGAACCGGTGAAGCGCCGGTGATCGGAGGTCCGTCCTCGCGGCTGGAATCCATCGAGATAGATGTGCTCCGGCGCTGTGCGGATGAGATTGGCGGCAATGACGGGCGCCGCAGGGCTAGCTCCGCCGGCGATGCCACGACCTGTCTCAATCGGCCGGGACAACGCTGCCGGCACGATGACCGCGGTGGCTTCGGGATCGAGATTTGGCTGGACACGGTCGGCCTTCGGGCTGGTCCTGACGCGATCTTCGGGCTTCGATTGGGCAACCGAGACCCGCTGGCCGGCCAACCCATTGTGGCCGTCATCGGCGTGGTTCAAGGCCAGCAAGGCAGCGACCGCATCGCCGGATTTGTCTGCTTCAAGCTGGCGCGTCGGGCTTTCCGGTCGCCATGTCGGCAACGGGATGTTGAACGCCACCATGTCCGGCGCGCCGCCCGCGGGACCGGCCGACTTGCCCGAGGGAATTTCAGCATCGGTTGCTGTTGGATTGGCCAGTTCGGCCCGCGCGGTGGAAGCGTTGGCTGCTGCAAGCGGCGCGAGTTGCGGGGTCGGAATGCTGGTCGTGGACCCGCTGCGCGGGGCGAAGGCTGGCAGCGGCACCGAGCCCGGCGCCATGGCCATGACGATCGCTTCAGGCGTCTTCCCCTCCGGTCCAATCGGCGATTCTTCGGCCCTATCGACGGAAGCCATCTGGATGTCGGCGCGCTGGGCATCCTGCGGCGGCACGATTGCGATGCCGGCGGGCCTGGGTTCAACGGACTTGGCCGGCTTGCGTGGCGCCGGCACCGCTTCGGCGACATCATCGGTCTCGTCCGCGCCGCGCCCACCCAGAAGCGTCGCCAGCAGGCCGCGCGCCGGCCTGCGTTGGCCGCCGTCGGCACTTGCCAGGTCGATGTTGGGCGTGCCGGCGCCCTTGCGCGACTTGTAGGCGGCAAACGCCTGCCCATAACCGGGCAGCGGTTTGCCGTCGCTCGGCACATGCAGCGTATTGCCGTTCGGGAATACCCTTGCGAGTTCCTGGCGGCTGATGCCCGGCCAATGCCGCACATTGCCGACATCCATATGTATGAAAGGCGAACCGGAGGTCGGGTAATAGCCTACGCCGCCGCCCTGCATCTTGAGGCCGATGTCGCGCAGCTTCTTCAGCGGCACATCCGGCAGGAAGAAGTCCATCGCGCGGCCAACCATGTGTTGGCTTTCCCGAGCCACGCCCTTCGAGCGGCTGCGCAGCATGGCGTTCGTCGCTGGCGACCGATAGGCGCTGACCACGTGGATATAGGCTCTCGAGCCGCTGGCGCGATAGGCCTGCCAGACAAGATCGAGCAGGCGCGGATCCATCTTCGTCGGTTCGTTGCGACGCCAGTCGCGCAGCATGAGATTGATCTTCTTCAATCCCGCCGGATCATAGCGCCCATTGCGCTTGAAGACGATTTCAGCCTTCTCGCCCGTATGGAGATGTTGAATCTTCAAAGCACGCGTCTCCGCGAACGCGCCGGTGACACACAGGCAAAGGAACGCTGCGATGATGGCAGGCAGTGTCCAAAGACGGGAAGCACGGGGGGCGTTTTGCACGTTTTCGCTCACGTTCATGCCTTGCACGTTCTTTTGTTTCGGGCGATTTCAGGTTCCCGCCCAGATGAAGAGCCTTTCAGCCCTCTTCCTGACAAGCATGGACTTGACCGACGCAGACAGGCGTCCATGCCACAACACGTCATGTTGATGAACAGCATCTTGGTTAACGAATCGTGTCGCTTCCGAGAACGCGTTTCGGCTGGAGTTGCCTGTGGCAGCCATTTTCTGGAGCAATGCACGGCTGATGAGGTCCGCCAGCACGACGGCCGCGCCGTTCCCATGTAGCCGCCTCGCCCTCGCAAATGCAGAGAACGAATGTGCGGCAACAAGGATGTTGGAAACTGGTGCTGCGAGAGAGGATTGAACTCTCGACCTCTCCCTTACCAAGGGAGTGCTCTACCACTGAGCTACCGCAGCCGCTGATGGCGGGGCTTCTGCCATATCGAACCGGCAAGCGCAAGGCCAAGCGCAACGCTTCTGTGAAAGCCTTTGCCGGATAGCTTTTAATGACATGGCAGTGCCACAATGTTGGCTATCCCTGAACAGCAAGCTGGTGGGTCGCCGGCGGGGACGGGGCGATGGACGACAAGGCAATTCCAGTGAAAAAGGATGGTCCACCGAAAAACAGCGCAACAATCCGCAAGGATCGGCTGGCCGAGCAATTGCGCGCCAATCTGCAGAAGCGCAAGGCGCAGTCACGCTCGCGGCGGACCGGCGATGCCGACGAGCGGCCGGACGGGCTCGCTGCATCGAAGGAAATACAAAAAGATTAACTCAAATCGGCCACTCTTGGCCCGGGGTGGGCGAAATCCCATTTCTTGAACCAGCGTAATTCTTGAACCAGATTGGCCAATGGTCTAGACGGGCCGCTACTCAAACGATTGAACCGGCCCTTTTTGGCCGAGAGGGACGTTCTTCCATGGATCGCATCAGAATTGTCGGGGGCAACAAGCTCTCCGGAAGCATTCCGATCTCGGGCGCGAAAAACGCGGCGCTGCCTTTGATGATCGCCTCGCTTTTGACCGACGACACGCTGACGCTGGAAAACGTGCCGCATCTGGCCGATGTCGAGCAACTGATCCGCATCCTGGGCAACCACGGCGTCGATTATTCGGTCAATGGCCGCCGCGAGAAGCAGAATGAGGGCTATTCGCGCACCATCAACTTCTCCGCCCGCAACATCGTCGACACCACAGCGCCCTACGAACTGGTGTCGAAGATGCGCGCCTCGTTCTGGGTGATCGGCCCGCTGCTGGCCCGCATGGGCGAAGCCAAAGTGTCGCTGCCGGGCGGTTGCGCCATCGGCACGCGGCCGGTCGATCTGTTCCTCGAGGGCCTGCAGGCGCTGGGCGCCGATATCGACGTCGACACCGGCTATGTCATCGCCAAGACAAGGAATGGCCGGCTTGTCGGCAACCGCTACATCTTCCCGAAAGTCTCGGTCGGCGCCACCCATGTGCTGATGATGGCCGCGGCGCTCGCCAAGGGCGAGACGGTGCTGGAAAATGCGGCTTGCGAGCCCGAGATCGTCAACCTCGCCGAGTGCCTCAACGCCATGGGCGCGAAGATTTCCGGCGCCGGCACGCCAACCATCACCATCGACGGCGTCGAATCGCTGTCGGGTGCGCGCGTGCGCGTCATCCCCGACCGCATCGAGACCGGCACCTATGCCATGGCCGTCGCCATGACCGGCGGCGACGTCGTGCTCGAAGGCGCGCGGCCGGACCTGCTGCAGACGGCACTGGACGTGATCGCCCAGACGGGTGCGGAGATCACCCCGACCAATTCCGGCATTCGTGTGAGGCGCAACGGCGCCGGCATTTCGCCGGTCGACGTGACGACAGCGCCGTTTCCGGCCTTCCCGACCGATTTGCAGGCGCAGTTCATGGGCCTGATGACGATGGCCAAGGGCAAGTCGCGGATCACCGAGACGATCTTCGAGAACCGCTTCATGCATGTGCAGGAACTGGCGCGGCTCGGCGCTCATATCACGCTTTCGGGCCAGACGGCGATCGTCGACGGCGTGCCGAAACTGAAGGGCGCGCCGGTCATGGCAACCGATCTTCGCGCCTCGGTGTCGCTGGTCATCGCCGGCCTGGCGGCGGAAGGCGAGACCACGGTCAACCGCGTCTACCATCTCGACCGCGGCTTCGAGCGGCTGGAAGAAAAGCTGTCCAACTGCGGCGCGGTGATCGAACGGATTTCGGCGTAGCCCGCGACCTCGGCTCCTCTCCAGCAACGCAGGAGATTGGCGAGATCCTTCGCGGCAGCGTCCTTCTCCCCGTCACTATATGGGGAGAAGTGCCCGGCAGGGCGATGAGGGGCAGCGCAGACCTGCAGCTGTTGGTGCGGTTGCACCGATCGCCAAGACCGCCTAACAGAAGGCTGAACAATCAACCTTCAGGTGCGAAATCCGCATGACCGGCCTTAAGCTTATCGCGCTAGACGACCAGGACCTGAGCATCGTTTCGGCTCATGTCCAGGATGCCGTGCTGAAAGTCAGCGACCTCGAATTCCTGCCTGCGGCCAAGCGTTTCCTGCTGACCATGAACCGTTTCGTCTGGGAAGCAAAATCCGGCCTGTTTCGCCAGCACAATGAGCGACGGCAGGCCGTGCTGCATTTCGACCGCGTGCTCGGCGCCAAGACCAGCGGCATCGACCGCGACAAGCCTGCGGAAGTCTTGTCGCTGCTGGCGATCAGCTTCATCGAGATCAGCAAGCCGGCCGGCATCGTCGAGCTGATCTTCTCGGGCGGCGGTGCGATCATGCTCGACGTCGAATGCATCGAGGCCCGCCTTGCCGACATCGGCGGGGCGTGGGAAGCCACCTCGCGCCCCATCCACAAGGCCTGAGCGTCCGATGGCCATCACGCTTCGTCAGTCCGACGCCGATTTCGAGCAGCGTTTCGCCGCCTTCCTGTTGACCAAGCGGGAAGTGTCCGCCGACGTCGATGCAGCGGTGGGCGCCATCATCGCGCGCGTGCGCGCCGAGGGCGACGCGGCGCTGATCGACTATTCACGGAAATTCGATCGCGCCGATCTGGCTGGACTGGGCATTGCCGTTTCGAAGGACGACATCGCCCAGGCCTACAAGGCCGCCGACCCAAAGACGATCGAGGCGCTGGAATTCGCGCGCGACCGCATCCGCTCGCATCATGAGCGGCAGCGACCAAAGGATGACCGCTATACGGATGCCGCCGGCGTCGAGCTCGGCTGGCGCTGGACGGCGGTCGAGGCGGTTGGGCTCTATGTGCCGGGCGGCACGGCGAGCTATCCAAGCTCGGTGCTGATGAACGCCGTGCCGGCCAAAGTGGCCGGCGTCGAGCGCATCGTCATGGTCGTACCGGCGCCGGGCGGCATCATCAATCCGCTGGTGCTGGTGGCGGCCGACATATCAGGCGTGTCGGAAATCTACCGTGTCGGCGGCGCGCAGGCGATCGCCGCCCTTGCCTACGGCACCGAAACGATCAGGCCGGTCGCCAAGATCGTCGGCCCGGGCAATGCCTATGTCGCGGCGGCCAAGCGCCAGGTGTTCGGCGCCGTCGGCATCGACATGATCGCCGGGCCGTCGGAAGTGCTCGTCGTGGCCGACGGCAGCAACGATCCGGACTGGATCGCGGCCGACCTGCTGGCCCAGGCCGAGCACGATGCATCGGCGCAATCGATCCTGGTCACCGACGATCCAGCCTTCGGCATCGCTGTCGAACAAGCCGTCGAGCGCCAGTTGCAGAGCCTGCCACGCGCCGAGACGGCGGCGGCGAGCTGGCGTGATTTTGGTGCGGTGATCCAGGTGTCGACCATCGACGCCGCGCTGCCGCTGGTCGACCGCATCGCCGCCGAACATGTCGAACTGGCCATCGACGACGCCGAGGGCTTCCTGTCGCGGATGCGCAACGCGGGTGCGGTCTTTCTCGGCCGCCACACGCCGGAAGCCATCGGCGACTATGTCGGCGGCTCCAACCATGTGCTGCCTACGGCGCGCTCGGCGCGCTTCTCGTCCGGTCTGTCGGTGCTCGATTTCGTCAAGCGCACGTCGATCCTCAAGCTTGGACCGGAACAGTTGCGGATCTTGGCGCCGGCGGCGATTGCGCTGGCCAAGGCGGAAGGCCTTGACGCGCATGGACGCTCCGTCGCCATACGGTTGAACATGTAGGCGGCGATGTCTGGCCCCGATCAAACCCGCGCCAGGCTGATCGATGTCGAACTCGATGAATCGATCGGCCGGTCGACACCCGATGTCGAGCATGAACGCGCGGTGGCGATCTTCGACCTGATCGAGGAGAACAGTTTTCAGCCCGTCAGTGACAGCGGCGACGGCCCTTACCGGCTGAAACTGTCGCTGGCCGAGCAGCGCCTGGTGTTTGCCGTGGCGCGCGAGGATGGCACCGCCGTCGTCACCCATATCCTGTCGCTGACGCCGCTCAGGCGCATCGTCAAGGACTATTATATGATCTGCGAAAGCTACTACGACGCCATCCGTTCCTCGACGCCGAGCCACATCGAAGCGATCGACATGGGCCGCCGCGGCCTGCACAATGAAGGTTCGCAGACGCTGATGGACCGGCTGTCCGGCAAGATCGACATCGACTTCGATACGGCGCGCCGGCTGTTCACGCTGGTCTGCGTACTGCACTGGCGGGGCTAGCCCTGGCACCCGGCGCCCTGCCCCGTTCGATCCTGTTCCTGTGCGGCATGAATGCCGTGCGCTCGCCCATGGCGGAGCAACTGGCGCGCCGCATGCTGCCCGCCACCGTCTTTGTCGCTTCGGCAGGCGTTCGCGCCGGCGAGCGCGATCCATTCGTCGATGCGGTGCTTGCCGAAGACGGTCTCACGCTGGGCGGGCGTCACCCAAGGACGATGGACGATCTCGAGGACGACTATTTCGACCTCATCGTCACGCTGGCGCCGGAAGCGCACCACGCCGCACTTGAACTCACCCGCTCGCTCGCTGTCGAGGTCGAATACTGGCCGACGCCGGACCCGACCGACGCCAGCGGCACCCGCGAACAGATCATGGCTAGTTATCGCGACGTGCGCGAGCGGCTGAAGGTGCGCATAGGCCGACGTTTTCTGCTTCCAGGAGCAAAAAACGCGACGGATTAAGCGTGTTCACAAGCGGACGATTATCATATAGGTTCCGCCGAAATTCCGGCCAGGGTGCTGGAACTACCATCCAAGCAAAGGTATCGAATGCCGAAGGAAGAAGTCCTCGAGTTTCCGGGTGTCGTGACGGAATTGTTGCCGAACGCGATGTTCCGGGTAAAGCTCGAAAACGAACACGAAATCATCGCCCATACGGCCGGCCGCATGCGCAAGAACCGCATCCGCGTGCTGACCGGCGACAAGGTTCTGGTCGAGATGACGCCATACGACCTGACCAAGGGCCGCATCACCTATCGTTTCAAGTAAGCAAAGCCCGACTGGTCCGCGATGAGCATTTTGCAGAAGCTGGTGCTTGCCTCGGGTTCGCCGCGCCGGATCGAGCTCTTGCAGCAGGCCGGCATCGAGCCGGACCGCGTGCTGCCGGCCGATGTCGACGAAACGCCGTTGCGTGCCGAGCATCCGCGCTCGCTGGCCAAGCGGCTGTCGAGGGAAAAGGCCGAGAAGGCGTTCGCCTCGCTGCAGACCGAAGCCGACTACGCGCCAGGTTTCGTGCTGGCCGCCGACACGGTGGTTGCCGTCGGACGGCGCATCCTGCCCAAGGCGGAAACCCTCGACGACGCTGCCAACTGCCTCGGGCTGTTGTCGGGCCGTTCGCACCGGGTCTATTCCGGCATCTGCCTGATCACCCCGGGTGGCAAGCTGCGCCAACGGCTGGTCGAGACGCGGGTGCGTTTCAAGCGGCTGCCGCGCGAAGAGATTGACGCCTATGTCGCCTCGGGCGAATGGCGCGGCAAAGCGGGTGGTTACGCGGTCCAGGGCCTCGCCGGCGCCTTCGTCGTCAAGCTGGTCGGCTCCTACACCAATGTCGTCGGGCTGCCGCTCTATGAGACCGTCGCGCTGTTGAGCGGCGAAGGCTTCAAGGTGCATGGCGGCTGGCTGGCGGGACCCCGGCTGTGAATTCCGATCCCAAAGTCACGCCCTTGCGCCCGAAGCGCCCCTGCCCCGAATGCGGCAAGCCCTCGGCGCGCGACACCTTCCCGTTCTGCTCGACGCGCTGCAAGGACATCGACCTCAATCGCTGGCTGAAGGGCGCTTACGTCATCAAGGCTCGCGACGACGAGGAAGAAACGGACCCCGACGATTCGAAATGAGCCGGGCGCCCAGTGACCAGATCTGGTCGTGATCGAGCTCGGCTGATGTGTGCGGGCCGGCGGCGCAGCCGGCGATCGACTTGTCGTAAGTCGGCTGGTTGCCGAGATCCTGGACCGTGACCTTGACGTCGGGAAATTGCTTGTTGAAACCGGCAATCGTCGCCTTCAGCGATGAAGCCGCGACATTCCGGCTCCAGATGGTGATTTCGCCGGATTGCGCGAAGGCCGGGGCTGAGCCCAGGGCAAGCGCGAGCGCGGCGCAGGTGATGCATCAGGACGCCAATGTGCTGCGCGTCGCCATGGATTCGGGCTTCGGCTCGCTCAGCGCCTTCAACAAGTCGTTCCGCAAGCTCGCCGGCATGTCGCCCTCCGATTTTCGTAGAGGCGTGACCGGCGCCAGATAGGTGGCGGCGACCAATGCGGGTCTGAGCCGCGAAGCATTGTGCGCCTCGATCGTCGGCTAAAGGCAGTGCCACGGCATGTCAGCCGGCAATAGCGGCACGGACAGGGATGGCGAAGGCCGCATCGTGCCATGCCGTGCCCGATTCCCGCCCGCAAGCGGCATGGAAACCGGGGCACCGCACGGCGTCGCTTTTCCTGCCTGAAATCGCCCACTAGGCGCTGGACAGGCCGAATTCCCGTGCTATAACCCACGCGCTTTCAAGGGGCGCCCCACGGCGCCTCGATGAATTCCGGCCAACGAGTTTTCGTTTGCCGGAACAGGCCCAGATAGCTCAGTTGGTAGAGCAGCGGACTGAAAATCCGCGTGTCGGTGGTTCGAATCCGCCTCTGGGCACCACTACTCCCCGGTCCGTTTTGGACACACCCCATCGCGTCGCCGCCTGCATCGCCAAGTGGAATCACTTTGCGCACATTAGCCCGCAGACGGATTTAATTTGCTTGGCCACCCCTCAACCCTAGGGCAAACTGCCTGCCGGGGCTGCAGGAGGTGAAATGAGAGCACGCGCAGCGACGCTTGGGGATCTGGAGGATGTCTTTCGCGGTCTGTCCAAGCGGATGTCGGACGAATACGTGGCGGCCGGCAAGGACAGCAAGATCGCCTACGACAATCTGATGATGAATTTGAAGGAGGGCCGCGCGCACGCGCTTGTCGAGGGCGACAAGGCCGTGGCGATCATCGCCTGGCACGAGAACAGCGACGCCGCCGACACGCTGTTCGCCGCACGGGAGGACTTCTTCCGCGCCGCGACCGTTCGCTTCTGCAAGCGGCATATCAGGCACATCCAGGCGCTCGCCGGCAACCTCGCCATCCACTCGCGCAGTTGGCTCCAGGGGCCGGATGTCGCAAGATGGTTCGGCGTTATCGGCTATGTCGAGCGCGGCCGGGAGAACGGCGCCACTTTGTTCGAGCTGCCGCCGGCTCGCGGATAGGCAATCGCGGGATATTGCCTGGCAAGCTTGCAGTTTCGAGCGCTCTCCCAGGAGGGCGCGAAGAGACTCTGCCACCAGCCGTCCTGGCAGAAGCTGTGAGACGTGCTGCCGTTGATTTCCAGATGTTTCCTGCGACTATCGGCACGCACGCTTGCGGTGGATAAGGTCGAAACAATGCATCTGGACTACTCCGATCACGTCTTCGTCGACCTCGTGCCCGAGCAGTTCGGCGCGTCGGAAACCATCGTCGCGCGTTATCGCGGGCTTGTCGCCACCGCCTTTCGCTACCGATCCGGCGTTGCCGGGCTTCGGATCAGCAACGCGAAGGGCGAAATCGTCATGCTGCCGTTCCAAGGACAGCAGATTTGGGACGCGACCTTCCTCGGCCGCTCCCGGACCATGCGCTCGATGTTCGATGAGCCGGTCGCGACCCGCGACTATCTTTCCAACTACGGCGCGTTCTTCATCCACTGCGGCGCCACCGCAATGGGAAATCCGGGGCCGGATGACCGCCACCCGCTTCACGGCGACCTGCCCAATGCGCCCTATCAGGATGTGCAACTGATCGCCGGCAGCAATTCCGAAGGGCCTTTCATGGCGCTGACGGGGCGCTGTCGACAGACCGTCGCTTTCAGCCATATGTGATGGAGCCCACCGTACGGCTGCAACTCGACGCCAGCAGCCTCGCCGTCGACATCGTGATCGAGAACCTGAAACGCTCGGCCATGGAGTTGATGTACCTGGCGCACATCAATTTCAAACCGGCCGATGGCGGGCGCCTGGTCGACACCGTAGCGGATGATTCCGCGGACATTGTCGTGCGCCAGACGCTGCCGCCCTTTTTCACGCCGAGCGAAAGCTACCTTGCCTACCGCGATGCCGTTGTCGCCAATCCTTCGCGGCATCGCCTGCTGACCAAGGGCGAGCCGATCGACCCAGAACTCGTGCTGACGATGAGGGCTAAGGCGGACCCCCAGGGCTGGGCGCACGCCTTGCAGGTCCATCCGGACCGTACTGCGGATTTCGTCAGCTTTCGCCCCGACGAGCTCAATTATGCCGTCCGCTGGATCACACGCGGCGCCGACCAGGACGCGCTTGGCCTCGTGCTGCCGGCCACCGCCGAACCAGACGGCTATCTTGCGGCCAAGGAAAGAGGCCGCCTGGTTCGCGTCGCACCCGGGGAAAAATTCCGCTGTGCCCTGCGTTTTGGCGCTATGGACGCGGACGCAGCCACACAACGAGAACAAGCCATTGCAGCGTTGAGAGGTGAAGGCCGTTAGTCGCAAGCCCTGACCGCAAACGCTGCCTGAACCGCACGATTG
>NZ_RZRK01000689.1:0-3297 GCF_003997835.1 Mesorhizobium sp. M7A.F.Ca.CA.004.12.1.1 | reverse complement strand
TTCATGGAGAAAGCGGTCGGCCTGAAGATGACGACCGAATTGAAACGGATGCGCTTCAACCAGACGGGCCTGGCCATCGACGCGGCCGTCGCCGGCCAGGGCATTGCGCTGGCCAGCCGCTTCCTCGTAGCCGCTGATCTCGCCACGGGCCGCCTGGTTCAGCCCGTCAGCGGCGAAATGCGCGGCACGCAGGATTTTTATGTCGTGATGCCGAGAAAACAGCGCCACCCCGAGCCGACGCAAGCCGTGCGGCAATGGTTGCTGGATGCGGGAGAAAGGCCGCCGCTCTAGATCGGCAGCAAGGCGTCGGGCTTCACATTGGCGATCGAAGCGTAGGTGTGTGTCTCCCGCACCCCGGGCAGCGGCAGGATGACGCGCTGCAGGAAATCCTGGAACATCGCCATGTCGGCGATGCGCGCCTTGACCAGATAGTCGAAGCCGCCGACCACCATGTGGCATTCGATGATCTCGGGCGCCCGCAGAACCGCCTCGGCGAAGCGGTCGAACACATGCGGCGCCGTGTGGTCGAGCCGCACCTCGATGAAGACGAGCTGCGCCTGCCCGATCCGAGCAGGATCGAGCACCGCGCGCACGGCGCGAATGAAGCCTTCGGCGAACAGCCGCTTGACGCGCTGCGTCGCCCCGGTCGGCGACAGACCGACCCGGCGCGCCAGATCGAGCGTCGTGCGGCGGCCGTCCTCCTGCAACAAACGTAGCAGCGAGCGGTCGATACGGTCGAGATCGTCCATTGCAGGATTCACACTTTTTGACCAGAACAAACGTGATAATCACGCCAAAGTAGCAAAAGCAGTATATTTCATCACGCTCCCGGACTGCAATACCGTTGTCGTGCAACCGACAACGAAAGCGTATCCCATGACATCAGCGATATCGACCTCCCGCAGCGCCCAGGCCAAGGGTGACATGCCCGTACTCATCCTGAGCGAGGCCGAGGTGAAAACCTGCATCGACCTGCGCCAGCTTCTCGACGTGCTCGCCGGCGGCTTCAAGGCCTTGTCCGGCGGCAAGGTGGTCAATCCGGCACGGCCGCAGCTCGATGTTCCGCAGGCCGGCTATTCGCTGGCGATGTCGGCATGGATAGCGGGCATGCATCTGACGGTGAAGATCGTCAACGTCTTCGAGGGCAACGTCGCCAAAGGCATCCCCAGCCACCTCGCCACCATCCATCTGTTCGACCCGCAGACGGGCATGCCGGTCTGCGTCATGGATGGCACCTACATCACCGCCGTGCGCACCTCCGGCTCGGCCGTGCTTTCGGTGCGTGAACTCGCCCGCCGCGACGCCAAGGTCGCGACGGTGGTCGGCGCCGGTGTGCAGGCCGGCCAGCATCTGCATCTTTTGCCGCTGGTGCGCGATTTCGCCGAAATCCGCGTTGTCTCGAAGGAGTTTTCGGATGCACAGGCGCTCGCCGCGCAACATCCCGGCGTCGTTGCCGTCGCCGATATCGAGGCCGCGGTGCGCTCGTCTGACGTCGTCTGCCTGGCAACGCATTCCTATGCGCCGGTGATCTCGGCCGACTGGGTGCGGCCCGGCACCCATGTCTCGTCGGTCGGCGTCGCCCCACCCGGCGGCGAGTTGCCGGTCGAGCTTGTCGGGCGGGCCATCCTTTTCGTCGAGACCAAGGACGCCTTCGCGCCGACCCCGGTCGGTTCCTGCGAACTGGTGGGCATTGATCCGGAAACCGGAACCGAGCTTGGCGAAATGCTGCTCGGACTGCGGCCGGGACGCGTCAGCGCCGATCAGGTCACCGTCTACAAGGCCATGGGCGTTGCAATGGAAGACATGGTGGCCGCCGATCTCGCCTATCGCGAAGCGGTTCGGCGCGGAATGGGACGTGTAGTTGCGCTGTAGCGGAGCCGCTCAATTGTTGGAGCCAGCGCCGCCCGTCGATAGGATCGTCCTTCTCCCCGTGAACGGGGAGAAGATGGCGGCAACCAGATGAGGGGCAGCACCAACGTGGAGGGTTGGGACCTGCCCCTACCCCTCCACCGTCTCCAGCACGCTCAGCAGCGCGCCCTCCATGTCAGGCTCGTCGCCGGAGCAGACGCACAGCATCTCGGCGTCGCCCTCGCCCACCGACAGGTAGGCGTGACCCATGGTGGAATCGATATAGACGCTGTCGCCCTGTTTCAGCCGCACCGGCGCGTACTGGTCGGTGTGCAGCTCGATCTCGCCCTTGAGCACGATCAAAAATTCCTCGCCGGCATGCCTGGTCAGCGGGCCGAATTCCTGCAGCGTGCGGGCGCGTGCATAGGCGTGGATCGGCACCATGCGCTTGCGCACCAGATCGGTGGCCAGATAGCGGTAATCGTAGTTGCGGGTCAGCTGGCGCAGCGTGTTGGACTGCGAGGTCACCGAACGACGGGTGCGCGCGGCCGGCTGCTTGCGGTCGCCGCTGAGCAGCTCGGTGACATGGATGCTCAGCCCCTCGCAGATCTGCAGCAGCTTGTCGTAGCTCAGCGACATCTGGTCGTTCTCGACTTTGGACAGCGTCGACACCGCGACGCCAGTCAGCGTGCTGACCTCCTGCAAGGTCCAGCCATGCGTCTTCCTCAAGCCGCGCAGGCAATCACCGAGGTTCGGTTGCTCCGACATCGTCAGCTCCTGGCGCGGCCACCGGGCCGCTTCTTCACCCTAGGTAGTCCAACTCCCTGCCGCCATCAACAACGCTAACAATTTTCTTATACGCTAAATATTGACTGGATACGAAATTATTTCTACCCCTAGGACATGCAGTCCAAGTCTCTCCAAAAAATCGTCGTCATCGGAGGCGGCATTGCCGGCCTTTCGCTGGCGACGGCCGTGCAATCCTGGGCCGAGATCACCGTGCTCGAGCGCGAGCCGCATCTCGGCTACCACGCTAGCGGCCGCTCCGCGGCGCTGTTTTCCGAAACCTATGGCAATGCGCTGGTGCGGGCGCTGTCGCTGGCCAGCCGGCAGGCGATCATCGATGGCGGCTTCGCCGCCCACCGGCGCGGCGCGCTGCACGTCGGCGGTGTCGAAGACAGTGCAGCCGTCGACCGCATGGCGGCCGAGATGCAGGCGCTGGTGCCGAGCGTACGGCGCCTGTCAGCAGCAGAAGTCACCGCGCTGGTGCCGGTCATCGCCACGGCAACCACCTGCGGCGGCGTGCATGAACCCGGCGCGCTCGATGTCGACACGGGAAAGATGCTTGCAGCTTCAGCCTCCGCGCTCAAGGCCGGCGGCGGCGTGATCCGCACCGGCGAGGAAGTGCTGGAGATTTCCCGCGTCGCAAATGGCTTCAGCGTCACCACC
>NZ_RZRK01000688.1:0-3300 GCF_003997835.1 Mesorhizobium sp. M7A.F.Ca.CA.004.12.1.1 | reverse complement strand
CTCGACCCAGGTCGCCGATGCCATCAGGCAGAAGATCCTGATCGGCGAATACGAGGCCAACTTTCAGCTGCGGCAGGAGCATCTGGCCACCGAGTTCGGCGTCAGCCGAATTCCGGTGCGAGAGGCGCTGCATCAGCTTCATTCGGAAGGCTTCGTCACGCTGGTTTCCCACAAGGGCGCCGTCGTCACCTCCATTTCCCTGGACGAGATCCTCGAGCTCTACGAATTGCGGGCCCGGATCGAAACATGGCTACTGGCCCTCGCCATTCCAAGGATGACGGAGGCCGACCTCGCGCTGGCCCGCGAGCGTGCAAAGCAGCACCAGGAGCAGGGCAAGACCGGCGAGTATTCGAACCAGCTCAACTGGAACTTCCACGCCGCGCTCTACGCGCCGTCCGGCCGCAAGGCGACGATCGAACTGGTCGGGCGCATCTATCAGCAGCTGGAACGCTACACGCGCATGATGGTGACGCTCACCGAGATCCAGGCACAGTCCGACCGCGACCACTGGCAACTCATCGACCTGTGCGAAGCCAAGGATACGCTGCGCGCCGTCGGCCTTTTGGAAATGCATATCATCACCAGCGGCAAATTCCTGGTCGACCGGCTTGAGGAATTGCGGGGCAGCTGATCAGTCGCCCCGTCTCCTTGTCCAGCCCCAATCCTTCGCGCGAAGATCATTTGCCGGGCAGATTGGTCGCCCGGGTCAGCAGGATCACGCCCGCCTTGTCGGCCGTATCGTAATAGGTGAAGCCGGTGCGGTTTTCCCGGCGCCCGCGCATCAGCACGGGAAGCCCGTCGTCCTGCGCCTTGGCCTCGGCTGCATCCGCATCACGAACCTCGAAGCCGATATGGAAGACGCCTTCACCCTTGCCATTGAGATGAATCCGCTGCGGTGAAGGATCGCCGTTCGGCTCGCACAGTTGCAGCTGAACGTTCGGCAAGTTGCAAATCCGGTATTGCATCGCCTTGAAACCCTCGGGGCTTGGGACCTGGAGTTCTTCGTATTCGGCCAGCGGCGGATAGGACTCCCATGGCCCGATGCCGATGGAGTCATAATAGGCCTGCGCCTTGTCGATATCGTGCACGACGATGCAGATGTGATGCAGCTTGTCGAAATTGCCCATGTCGTCACTCCCCATTCTTCTCACTCCTTGATCGGGACCGTATAGTTCAGAACGCGGCGCCCCCCGTCGGGGTAGATCGTCTCGCCGGTGATGTAGGAAGCGTCGTCGCTGGCCAGGAATGCCACGACCGAGGCGATCTCGGCTGCCGTGCCGAGGCGCCCGAGCGGTGTACGCGAAAGGACTGCCCGTCTCATTTCTTCCGAATCGATGAATGTCCCGTCCATGACCATGTCCGTGGCGATGGTGCCCGGGCCGACACCGACCACGCGGATGCCATGGGGAGCGAAGGCGACGGCGGCGGTGCTGGTGACCTGGTTCATGCCGCCCTTGGAGATCGCGTAGGTGGCGACACGCGGGTTGGCGAGGCCCGAATTGATCGACGACATGTTAATGATGACGCCGCCTCCACCCTGCGCGATCATCTGGCGGGCTGCGGCCTGGGTGCCCATGAACGCGCCCTTCAGATTGACGGCGAGAACCCTGTCGTAGTCCGCCTCTGTGATGTCGAGAAAGTCCTGGACCGGAGCGATGCCGGCATTGTTGACCATGATGTCGACACGGCCGAACTTCGCCACCGCCGCTGCAATCAGCCCATCGACCTGGTCCTTCTTGCTGACATCCGTGACGACCGCCAGGACGCTGTCGGTGGTACCGATTTCAGCGGCACATTTTTTTAACTCCACGGCATCGATGTCGCCGAGCACGAGCTTCGCGCCTTCGGCCAAAAAGCGTTCCGCGCAAGCGCGTCCGATGCCGCGCGCCGCGCCTGTGACAACCACCACCTTGCCTGCCTGTCTCATGTCCAATCCTTCGATCATTTGTAAGTCGGCCACCGTCTCAGGGAGCATGGGCCGAGCTTGGCTAGGAATGGGGATTCTCCCACCGAAGCCTAGCCTAGCGGATAACGAAGGGATTGGCGGTCTTGCCGGCGGTGTCTATCCACACCGTCTTGGTCTGCAGATAGGAATTGATGGCGTCCTGCCCGCTTTCGCGCCCGATACCGCTCCTCTTGTAGCCGCCGAAGGGCGCCATGTAGGAGACGGCACGGTATGAATTGATCCAGACCATCCCCGCTTCCATCGCGGCCGCGCCGCGCAGCGCCCTGCCCATGTCGCTGGTCCATATTCCCGCCGCCAGCCCATAGGGGCTGTCATTGGCAATGGCGAAGGCCTCGTCCTCGTCGTCAAAGGGGATGACGGACAGGATCGGCCCGAACACCTCCTCACGCGCGATCCGCATGGTGTTGTTCACGCCGGTGAAGATGGTGGGCTCGACGAACCAGCCCTCGGCCAATTCACCCGAGGCCGGCTTGCCGCCGCCCAGCACGCAAAGCGCACCCTCGCGGCGCGCGATGCCGAGATAGGACAGCACCTTCTCGCGCTGGGCTTGCGTGGTGATCGGCCCGACCTGCGTCTCTTGCAGCGCCGGATTGCCCAATCGAGCGCTGGCCGCCAGCGTTATGACGCCTTCCACGAACCGGTCGTGGATTTTGCGATGCACCAGCAGCCGCGAACCCGCGATGCAGGTCTGGCCGCTGGCCGCGAAGATGCCTGAGATCGCGCCGTTGACCGCGCTCTCGATATCGGCGTCGTCGAAGACGATGTTGGCCGATTTGCCGCCGAGCTCCAGCGTGACGGTCTTTAGCTGTTCGGCAGCCGCCCGATAGACCGCGATCCCGCCAGGCTCACCACCAGTGAAGGCGATCTTGGCGACGTCGGGATGAGAGACGAGTGGCGCGCCGACATCAAGCGGCATGCCGGTAACGGTGTTGACCACGCCGGGCGGGAAGCCTGCCCGCGCAAACAGTTTCACGAACTCCAACGTCGAGGCCGAGGCGTGTTCCGACGGTTTGATGACGACAGTGTTGCCTGCCGCCAGCAGCGGCGCGAGCTTCCATGTCAGAAGTAAAAGCGGCGAATTCCAGGGCACGATCGCTGCAATGACACCCAGCGGCTCGTGGCGGGTGAAAGCGAACATGCCAGCCTTGTCGATCGGCAGCACCGACCCTTCGATCTTGTCGGCAAGACCGCCGAAATAGCGGAACCATTCCGGGATATAGCGCAGCTGTGCCGTCATTTCGGTGAGCAGCTTGCCATTGTCGCGCGTCTCGATGGCGGCAATACGATCTACGTTCTCGGCGATCAGATCGGCCAGCCGCACGAGCAGCTTGCCC
>NZ_RZRK01000687.1:0-3304 GCF_003997835.1 Mesorhizobium sp. M7A.F.Ca.CA.004.12.1.1 | reverse complement strand
GGGGTGGGCCGGTGACGGAAGAAACAGCGCAACGAGAAACAGCCTCACGCTCCTGGTGGTCGACGGCCCTGGTGTCGGCCTTTGGCGGTCCATTCGGCGGATTTCTGTGGATCGGCAGCGGCAAGCCGGCGGTTGCCAGCCTGGTGGTGATCAGCGCCATCGTTTTCGCACTCGCCTACACCGGATTTCCGGTGCTGCCGGGAACCGATCTTGCCTGGCTGGCCAATTTTTCAGGTATCGGTTCGATGATCCTGGGGGCAGCGCTCGTCCTGCCCTTCGCCCATCGGTTCAAGCCGGTGAGATGGTATGCGCACGGATTTTGGGTGCTGGTGCTTGTCTTTCTGACTACCTATCCGGCTGCATTTGCGATCCGTTCGTTTCTGTTCCAGCCGTTTTCGATACCATCCAGCAGTATGGTGCCGACATTGCAAGGCGGCGACTATCTCTTCGTCTCCAAATTCGCATATGGCTACAGCCGCTACAGCGTGCCGTTCAATCTGTTGCCGATAGAAGGCCGCATGTTCGGCGCGGAGCCCAAGCGAGGGGATGTGGTGGTGTTCAAATTCCCGCCCGACCCCAGCGTGGATT
Source organism: Mesorhizobium sp. M7A.F.Ca.CA.004.12.1.1 (assembly GCF_003997835.1). NCBI lineage: Bacteria > Pseudomonadati > Pseudomonadota > Alphaproteobacteria > Hyphomicrobiales > Phyllobacteriaceae > Mesorhizobium > Mesorhizobium sp. M7A.F.Ca.CA.004.12.1.1. The sequence goes on along the minus strand of NZ_RZRK01000687.1, from coordinate 2,716 downwards.
ACATCCAGCGGATCGTCGGTCTACCCGGGGACAAGATCCAGATGGTCAATGGCGTGCTGCACATCAACGATGTGGCCGTCGGCCTCAAGGATGCAGGCACTTTCTCCTACGAGGAACGCGAGCAACCTGCCAGGCTTGAACGGGAGACCCTGCCGGGTGGTGTCACCCATTTCGTTCTCGACCTGACGGACAGTTCCATCGGCGACAACACGCGGGAATTTGAGGTGCCCGAAGGCCACTATTTCATGCTGGGCGACAATCGCGACAATGCCTCCGACAGCCGATTCATGGTCGGCTTCGTTCCCTACGAAAACCTCGTCGGCAAGGCCGTGCGATTGTTCTGGAATTCAAAAGGCACGGAGTATTCTTCCCGGCAAACGCTGGACGGTTCGGTCGGCAAATAAGCCTGAATCGAGTTGGTTCGGACCCGCACCAAGTCTGGTTGATGACTACTTCATATCTATGCCGAGCGCGGCGAAGGCCAAGGTCGGACCGTCGCGTCGCAGGTGGACGAGATGCACAGCCACAAGTTCGATCAACGTCTGGCGTTCGGCGTGATCCCCAGCGAAGCCGGCCAGGTCGAACACCGCGGTCACGGTTTCATTCGCCGGCAGTTGCTCACTCAAAAGTTCCGTCAACGCCGCGTCGAGCGGATCGGTGAAATGGCCCTCCGGCAAGGTTTTCCCTCGCGCGGCGCAGGCGGCGATCCAGGCAGCCACCACCAGGGTCAGATGGACCAGTTCGGTACCGGCTTCCAGGCATTCGATGGCGGAAGCGATGATGCGCTGCGGCAGTTTCTGGCTGCCGTCATTGGCGATCTGCGCCGTGCGATGGGCAAGTGCAGTGTTGGAAAAACGCTCCGCGAGCTCCGCAATATAGGCGCTCGTGTCCAATCCGGCATCCTCGGGCAGGGTCGGGATCGCTTCGGCCCACAAGGCATCGACGAATTGGCGGATCGCCGGGTCGGCGAAGGCGCGGTCGACGGTGGCATGACCGCTGAGCAGGCCAAGATAGGCGATGGCCGAATGCGAGCCGTTGAGCAGCCTGAGCTTCATGTCCTCGAACGGGCCGACGTCGCGAACCATGGTGACGCCGAATTGTTCCCACGCGGGCCGGCCAGTCGGGAACTTATCTTCGACCACCCACTGACAAAACGGCTCGGTCATCACGGGCCAGGCGTCCTCGACGCCGAGTTCTTCAGCGATCCGCGCCCGATCGGCGTCGGTGGTTGCCGGCACGATGCGATCGACCATGCTGGAGGGAAACGCGACCTGGTGTGCGATGTGGTCGGCAATTCCGACATCACTCGATTGAGCGAGCCCGGCATCTCGCAACTGGGCGAATTCGACCAACAGCCGGTGCAGCGTGGCTCCGTTGGCCGGCAAATTGTCGCAACACAGGACAGTGAAGGGCGGCGTGCCGGCGGCGCGTCGCAGGGCAAGCGCCTCGGTCAGGAAACCATGCGCTGTCTTCGGCATCCGGGGATTGGCCAGATCATGGACGATATCGGGATGGGCGGCATCCAATCCCCCGCCTGCCGCCCTCAGATAGGCTTTTTCGGTGATCGTCAGCGTGACGATGCGGGTGTGCGGATCGGTCAGCGTGGCCAGCACCGCGCCCGGATTCTCCGGCGCCACCAGCATCGCACCGATCGAGCCGATGACCTGAAGCTTTTCGGTTCCACTGCTTCTGATCGCCAGCGTGTAGAGCCCGTCCTGCGGCGTGAGAGCGTCGCGCGTGTCGGTGCTGCGCAGCGAAACGCCTGTTATGCCCCAATCCGCCTCGCCTGCCGCCAGGCAATCGTCGACATAGGCTGCCTGATGGGCGCGGTGGAAGGCGCCGACACCAAGGTGCACGATGCCCGGGACGACGCGGCTGCGATCATACGCAGGTGTCGCGATCGAAGCCGGCAGTGCGCGCACGGTCTTCGTGGAAAGGCGTTCGGTCGTCGTGGTGCGACTGGTCTGGTCGGATGACATGAGTGGCCTCGGCAGGGATCGGCAAAGCGGCGTAACATTCGATTTCCTGCCACACAATGGGTCGAAAAGTCATCATACAACAATCGCAATTTTGTATGTTGACATTATTTCTTGCCGCCCCTACCGATAGTGGCTTGGGAGGATGATCGTGGCACTGACCCATGCGGATTTGCTGTTTCCCGCCGAGGCGCATTCGCGCGCGATTGCCCGTGATCTCTATGCCGGGATCAAGGACCTGCCCCTTGTCAGCCCGCATGGTCACACCGATCCGCGCTGGTATGCGCTGAACGAGCCATTCCCGGATCCGGCGCAACTGCTCATCGTCCCGGATCACTACATCTTCCGCATGCTGTTCAGCCAAGGCGTCCGCCTTGAGGATCTCGGCGTGGCGACGCTCGACGGCGCGCCGGTCGAGACCGACGGCAGGGCGATCTGGCGGCTTTTTGCCGAGCACTATCATCTGTTTCGCGGCACGCCGACCCGGCTGTGGTTCGATCATGTGCTCGCCGATCTGTTCGGCATCGACGAACCGCTGACCGCGGCGACTGCCGACCGCCACTACGACACCATCGCGACGCTGCTGCAGTGGGAGAATTTTCGCCCGCGCGCGCTGTTCGAGCGTTTCAACATCGAGGTCATCGCGACCACGGAAGGCGCGCTCGACGATCTCCAATGGCACCAGATGATTCGCGACAGCGGCTGGCAGGGCCGCGTTATCACCGCCTATCGGCCGGACG
>NZ_RZRK01000686.1:0-3306 GCF_003997835.1 Mesorhizobium sp. M7A.F.Ca.CA.004.12.1.1 | reverse complement strand
TGGTGGCGCTGGCGATCGCGCGATGGAAGGCGAGGTCGGCCGGACCGGTCGGCTCGCTGGCAAGCAGCAGCCGCTCGAATTCGAAGAAGGCTTCCTGGATCGCCGCCTCCTGCGCGGCATTGCGGCGGACGGCGGCGATCCCGGCCGATTCAATCTCGATCGCCAGCCGCACTTCGAGCACGTTGAGCGCGATCGAATCCTTGCTGCCCATGTCCGCGGCCAGCGCGCCGAACATTGTCGAGATGTGCTCTGTGACGAAGACACCGGCGCCCTGGCGCGGTTCGACCAGCCCGTCGGCGGCAAGCTTGGCCAGCGCCTCGCGGATGACGGTGCGGCTGACGCCGAAGGTTTCGGTCAGTTGGCCTTCGGTCGGCAATTTATGGCCGGGCAGGATCTCACCCGCCTGCAACTGCTTGCGGATCGTCGTGACTACTGTCTCCGACAGTTTGGGTTTTCTCTCGACCCTGAGGTCGGTTGCGGTGTCCGATGCCATGTCGCCCCTATTTGAAGACGCTCGGTAGCCAGAGCGAAATGGCCGGAATATAAGTGACGAGCCCCAGTACCACGAGCCCGGCCCCATAGAACGGCCAGATCGAGCGCATCGCCTCCCAGACGGATATCTTGCCCACTGCGCACGCCACGAACTGCACAGCGCCCACCGGCGGCGTATTCAGCCCGATGCCGAAGTTGAGGATCATGATAACGCCAAAATGTACCGGGTCGACGCCGTAGGCTTGCGCCACGGGCAGGAAGATCGGCGTGCAGATGATGATCGTCGGCCCCATGTCCATGAAGGTGCCGAGGAACAGCATCAAGACGTTGAGCAGGAGAAGCACGACCAGCGGATCGTCCGAGATCGCGTTCATGGAGGCTATGAGCGCTGCCGGCACTTTCAGGAAGGCCATCAACCACGAGAACGCCGCCGCCATGCCGATGATGAGCAGCACCATGGCCGTGGTGCGCACGGCACCATGGGTGGCATGAACGAAACCTTCCCAAGTCATCTGCCGGTAAACGAAGACAGTGACGAGCAACGCATAGATGACCGCGACACAGGAACTCTCGGTCGCCGTGAAAACGCCCGATCGTACGCCACCGAAGATGATCGCGATCAGCAGCAGGCCGGGCACCGCGACAGCGAAGAGATGCGCGACGGCGGTGAAGCCCGGAAACGGCTCGGTCGGATAGCCGCGGGAGCGCGCCACGAAATAGGCGGTGATCATCAGCGACAGGGCCAACAGCAGGCCCGGAATGATGCCGGCCGTGAACAGGTCGGCGATGGAGATCTTTCCACCTGCCGAGATCGAGTAGATGATCATGTTGTGCGACGGCGGCAGGAGCAGCGCGATCAGCGCTGCCATCGACGTGACGTTGACGGCGTAATCCGCTCCATATCCACGCGCCTTCATCTGCGGGATCATCAAGCCGCCGACCGCCGCTGCCTCGGCCACCGCGGACCCCGAAATGCCGCCGAACAGTGTAGCGGTCGCAATGTTGACCTGCCCGAGGCCTCCTCGCAAATGGCCGACGAGCGAGCCGGCGAAGGCAACGATCTTGCTGGCGATGCCGCCGCGCACCATCAAGTCGCCGGCATAGATGAAGAAGGGAATGGCCAGCAGCGAAAAGACGCTCATGCCGGAATTCAGGCGCTGGAACACGATGAGCGGCGGCAGGCCCATATAGAGGACGGTGGCAAAGCTTGCGACGCCGAGGCAGAAAGCGATCGGCGTGCCGATAAGCATCAGAAGGGTGAAGACGCCGAAGAGAATCCAGAGTTCCATGGCGTCAGACCTTCACGTTCGCCGTGTCGAGCTCGGTTGCGACTTCCGCCGGCGGCAGTTCATCGAGCACATCGTCGATCGGCGCACCGGAGAGGCGAAGCACGATGCGCTCCAGCGTGAAGAGCACGACGAGCACGCCTCCCGCGACCAGCGGGACGTAGTCCCAGCCCCCCGATATGCCGAGCGACGGCAAGGTAGCGCCCCAGGTCAATGCGACCAGTTGGCTACCATACCAGATCATACCGATGCCGAAGGCGAGCGCGACGAGGTCCGAGATCATCCGCAGCCAACGCTTGCCGCCTTTGGGCAGTACGTAGAGCAGGACGTCGAAGCCGAGGTGATAGTTCTCGCGCACGCCGACGGCAGCGCCGAGGAAAATGAACCAGCTCATCAGCATCACCGAGCCCTGCTCGGTCCAGCTTGGCGAGCGGTTCAGGACATAACGACCGAACACCTGCCAGGCGACGAAGGCGGTCATCAGCACCAGCCCGATGCCTGCGACCCATAGCGCCGCTGTGCTGACGCGCGACATCATGCGCGCGACGCCGGACAGGGGCGGTCTGTGTTCTGGGCTGGAGGTCACCGGTTCTCTCCGCAAGAGGACGGCGGCGCGGAATGCCCGCGCCGCCGCTTGATCACTGCACGGCCTTGATGGCTTCGACCATGGCCTTCAGCTTGTCGTCCTTGACATGCTTCTCGTAGACCGGACCCATGGCGTCGATGAAGGGCTGCTTGTCCGGCGTCGTGATCTGCGAACCGGCCGCCTCGACCTTGGCGCGCGATTCCTTGACCTTGGCGGTCCACAGCTCGCGCTGCCTGGCGACGCTCTCCTTGGCGGCCGCCTTGAAGATCGCCTGATCCTCCGGCGTCAGCTTGTCCCAGCTCGACTTCGCCATGACGAAGGCTTCCGGCACCATAGTGTGCTCGTCGAGCGAATAGAACTTGGCGACTTCCGCATGCTTGGCGGTGTCGTAGCTCGGAAAATTGTTTTCCGCGCCGTCGATGACCCCGGTCTCGATCGCCGAATACACCTCGCCATACGGCATCGGCGTCGCGTTGGCGCCGAGTGCCGCCACCATGTCGACGAAGATGTCGGACTGGATGACGCGGAACTTCATGCCGGACAGATCGGCTAATGAGTTGATCGGTTTCTTCGAATTGTAGAAGGAGCGCGCGCCGCTGTCGTAAAAGGCGAGCAGCACCAGCCCGACCTGTTCGAACGCCGCCGCGATCTGGTCGCCGACCGCCCCGTCCATGACCTTGTGCATATGGTCTTCCGAGCGGAAGATGTAGGGCAGCGAGGGCACCGTGGTTTCGGGAATGAGCCCGTTGAACGGCGCCATCGAGATGCGGTTGAGGTCGATCACGCCGGTGCGAACCTGCTCGATCGTGTCCTTTTCTTCGCCGAGCTGCGCGGAATGATAGAGCTCGACCGCATAGCGGCCGGCCGTACGCTCCTTTACAAGCTCGCCGAAATATTTGACTGCCTCGACCGTCGGATAGCCGTCCGGGTGGGTGTCGGACG
>NZ_RZRK01000685.1:0-3311 GCF_003997835.1 Mesorhizobium sp. M7A.F.Ca.CA.004.12.1.1 | reverse complement strand
ACACGCTGATGAGGGAGCTCGAAGTGTCGCTGGACCAGCCCCGTTCGGGCGGCCCGGTGGGCAAGCCGGCGGCGCCGCAGTCGCTCGACGACGAGATGACCAAGCTTCTCGGCGAACTCTCCAGTCAGAAGAGATGAGCGGCGGCCGGGTCGCTATCCCGCGAAACATCGTCGCCGGTCCGCTGCCGAACCACCTCGTCCAAGCGCCAAATATCAAGGGTTTGCGGCCTTCGCGCGCCTCAGAGCGGTGGATGCCGCACCAATAGAAATGGCCGGAAAACCGGCCATTTTCAGGATCGAGTTCGTTCGGGACAGCCGGCCGTGCGCCGCCGGCCTTGACCTTCAGTCGTCGCGATAGACTTTTTCGCGGCGCTCATGCCGCTCCTGCGCTTCGATCGACAATGTCGCGATCGGACGCGCATCGAGCCGCTTCAGCGCGATCGGCTCGCCGGTCTCTTCGCAATAGCCGTAAGTGCCTTCGTCGATGCGCTGCAGGGCGGAGTCGATCTTTGCAATGAGCTTGCGCTGACGGTCACGGGCCCTGAGTTCGATGGCACGGTCGGTTTCCGAAGAGGCGCGGTCGGCCAGATCGGGGTGGTTGGCGTTTTCTTGCTGCAGGATTTCCAGTGTTTCGCGCGCTTCGCGCAATATGTCATTCTTCCAGGTGACGAGCTTTGAGCGGAAGTAGGATTTCTGCCGCTCGTTCATGAACGGCTCGTCTTCGGAGGGTACGTAATCGGCGGTAACGATGTCGTTCATTCGACTCACCCAAACTGCCCCAAATTTGGCGCCTATATATTCGTCGTCCGACGCCTGCACAAGCGCAATCGGCCGCTGTTTCACGCAATTGTTAAAGTATCCCGCCACGGGTCTTTGCAGCCGCGTACGGTCGCTTTGGTACAAACTCCGCCGAGACACTTTGGATCCGGTGGCACATGCTTTCCGAGATCGGCCGTGATCCCGGGGCGATACGCAAGCGCCTTTGCAGCAAGCAGCATTGGGTGATTCGCTGTGTTTGAAGAGCACGGGCATTGTGCGCAACGCCGTTCTCGTGGCTAATCCCGGGAGGCTTCGGCATTCGGAGGTTGGGTGAGCAGGCTTTATCTGTTGCGACATGCAAAGGCTGGCTGGGCACTGCCCGGCATGCGGGATTTCGATCGCCCGCTCGACGCGTCCGGCCGTTCCGATGCCGAAATGATGGGCGCCGCCATGCGCTCCCGCCTCTATGTTCCGGACCGCACACTCTGCTCCAATGCCAAACGCGCCAAGGAGACGCTGGAAGGCCTGGCCGGCCAGACCGACACCGGCCGGGTCTTGTTCTTCGACGCGCTCTACAGCGCGGACGCGGCCGGTTACCTCCACCTTATCCGCGACAATGGCGGATCGGGCTCATTGCTGGTCATTGGCCACAACCCGATGATGGAAGACCTCACCATGGCAGTTTCGGGCGACGGCGACGAAACCGCGCGGGCCACGCTGAACCACGGGTTTCCGACCGCAGGCCTGGCGGTCGTCCGCTTCGACGGCGATCTTGCCAGCGCCGCTCAAGGCGCCGGCTATCTCGAAGCGTTCCTGACGCCGGCCGATCTCTGAAGCCATTTCAAAGCCTGGTTGTAGAGCCTATATCGGGCGGACCGAAGTCCGAGAGAGCATATTTTGGCATCATCGCTGACCACCTTCACCGACGAGGCGAGGATTGCCCTCGACACGCTGTCAGGCCGCGCCACCGGGCTTTTTTGCCCATCGCTGCGCCTCGGCGTGACCGGATTGTCCCGCGCCGGCAAAACAGTGTTCATATCGGCCCTAGTCCACAATTTGATCCATGGCGGGCGCCTGCCGCTGTTCGAAGCGCAGAAATCGGGTCGCATCGCCCGCGCCTTCCTCGAGCAGCAGCCCGACGACGCGGTGCCGCGTTTCCAGTACGAGGACCACATTGCCGCCCTGCTCAACGACCGCGCCTGGCCCGATTCGACGCGCGCCATTTCGGAACTGCGGCTGACCATCGAATATGAATCGGCCTCCGGCTGGAGCCGCATGTTTTCCTCGGGCAGACTGTCGGTCGATATTGTCGACTATCCCGGCGAATGGCTGCTCGATCTGCCGCTGCTCGGCAAGTCCTTCGCCGATTTTTCGCAGGAAGCCTTCGAAATGGCCGTTCTGCCGGTGCGCGAGGACCTGTCGCAGAGCTGGCGGGCGTTGTCGGCCGGGATCGATCCGAACGCCGATGCCGACGAGATGACGGCGCGCCGGCTAGCCGAGAACTTCGCCGCCTATCTGAAGGCCTGCAAGCTCGACGAGCGGGCGCTTTCGACCTTGCCGCCCGGCCGCTTCCTGATGCCTGGCGATCTCGAAGGCTCGCCGGCACTGACCTTCGCGCCCCTGGCCGGGATCGGCGACAGGCGTCCGCGCCCGGGGTCGCTGCACGCCATGATGGACAGGCGCTATGAGGCCTACAAGACGCATGTCGTCAAACCCTTCTTTCGCGAACACATCACCCGCCTCGATCGCCAGATCGTGCTGATCGACGCCATGCAGGCGCTGAACGCCGGCCCCGGCGCCATGGCCGACCTGGAACGCGCGGTGACCGAGATCCTCAGCTGTTTCCGACCTGGCCGGGGCAGCTTCCTCACCGATCTGTTTTCGCGGCGCATCGACCGCATCCTGGTTGCCGCGACCAAGGCCGACCATCTGCACCACGAAAGCCATGACCGCCTGCAGGCGATCGTGCGGCGGCTTGCCGACCGAGCCGTGGCACGGGCGAATTTCACCGGCGCCGATGTCGACGTGGTCGCCATGGCGGCGGTGCGCGCGACGCGCGAAGGCACCGTCAAGCAAGGCCGGGAGACGTTGCCAGTCATTATCGGCACGCCGATCGCCGGCGAGAGGATCAACGGTGAAACTTTCGATGGAAAAACTGAAACAGCCATATTTCCTGGTGACTTACCGGAGAAAATTGATGCAGTTTTTGATCTTTCGGGAGCCGATCACAAGCAGGATGCCGCGGACCCTGCAATCCGCTTCGTCCGTTTCCGTCCGCCAAAGCTAGAACGAACGGCTGAAGGTATCACCCTGTCGCTGCCGCATATCAGGCTCGACCGTGCCTTGCAGTTCCTGATCGGAGATCATCTGGCATGACCGCGCCCCGCAAGCCGGCAGCGTTCCGGATCGAACCGGAAACCCCACCGAGACAAACGGCCCCTGAGCCGCGCCCCCAGGCCGATGCCCAGCGCAAACCGCGCGCGATGAAGACCGATGTCGCGATGGTCCTCCCGGCGGAAGTCGATGTCTTCGACGAGCCCGACATCATTGCCG
>NZ_RZRK01000684.1:0-3318 GCF_003997835.1 Mesorhizobium sp. M7A.F.Ca.CA.004.12.1.1 | reverse complement strand
TTGTTAGAGCATAATCTTTTGCGGAAACCGGCTCGCGCTTTTCGCGATCATGCTCTAACACGGCTCAACAGGCCGTAAAAGCAGCCGATTTGGCCGGCCGCGCAGTTGCATTGACAACTTTACCGACTATATTCCGGCCAAATTTCAAGGGCCGCCAAATTGGCGGCTGTTTTCAAAGATCAGGAGTACCTCGATGTTCGTGACACCGGCATACGCCCAAGGCGTCGGCGCTTCTCCCGACATGTTCATCAGCATTTTGCCCTTTGTCCTGATTTTCGTGATCATGTATTTTCTGATCATTAGGCCGCAGCGCACGCAGCTGAAGAAGCGCGGCGAGATGCTGGCGGCTGTCCGTCGCGGCGACACGGTCGTCACCGGCGGCGGCTTCGTCGGCAAGGTGACCAAGGTGATCGACGACAACGAGCTCGAGATCGACCTCGGTAACGGCTTGAAGGTGACGGCGCTGCGCTCGACGATCGCCGATGTGCGCGTCAAGGGCGAGCCGGTGGCCAACCAGAACGCCAAGAAATAATCCAATTTTAGGCGGAGCGATCCGCGGACACGCTCTGACGGACGACGCCATATGCTGTATTTTTCGCGCTTCAAGATGATCCTGATCTGGGTGGCCGTGGCCATCACAGTGATCCTCGCCGCGCCCAACCTGTTCTCCGCCAGCACGCTGGCGCAATTGCCCAGCTGGGTACCGAAGCGGCAGATGACGCTCGGCCTCGACCTGCAGGGTGGTTCGCACATCCTGCTGGAAATGAACCAGAACGATCTGATCAAGGATCGGCTGGAGACGACGCGCGATGAAATCCGCACGCTGCTACGCGACGCCAAGATCGGCTATACCGGCCTTGCCGGCACGGGGCGGACCCTGCAGGTCCGCATCACCGATCCCGCCCAGATCGATGCCGCCAAGACGGCGCTGAAGACGCTGACCGATCCGGTCGCTGCCGGCCTGTTCACCGGCGGCTCCGTCCAGGAAATGACGCTCGACGATTCCGAGCCCGGCCTGCTCAAGTTCAACGTCACCGACGCCGGCATCAAATACCGCACGTCGACCGCGCTGACGCAGTCGATCGAGGTGGTCGAACGCCGCGTCAACGAACTCGGCACCACCGAACCGATCGTGCAGCGGCAGGGCGACGACCGTATCCTTGTCCAGGTGCCGGGTCTTCAGGACCCGCAGAGACTGAAAGAAATCCTCGGCCAGACCGCCAAGCTGACCTTCCAGATGGTCGACCAGTCGATGCCGGTGCAGGACGCGCTCAATGGCCGTCCGCCCGCCGGGTCATCGGTGCTGTATTCGCAGGACGATCCGCCGGTTCCGTATCTGATCGAAAATCGCGTCATCGTCTCGGGCGAAAACCTCGTTGACGCACAGGCGACATACAATTCGCAGAACAACGAGCCGGTGGTGTCGTTCCGCTTCGATTCGAAAGGAGCGGCGCGCTTCGGTCAGGCCACGGCGCAGAATGTCGGCAAGCTGTTCGCCATTATCCTCGACAATCAGGTGATTTCGGCGCCGCAGATCCGCGAGCCGATCCTCGGCGGCACCGGCCAGATTTCCGGCAATTTCACTGCCCAGAGCGCCAACGACCTTGCGGTGCTGCTGCGCGCCGGTGCGTTGCCCGCGACGCTGACGGTGATCGAAGAACGCACCGTTGGTCCGGGCCTTGGCCAGGATTCGATCCATGCCGGCAAGGTCGCCGGCATCATCGGTTCTATCCTCGTCGTCGCCTTCATGTTCGTCGCCTACGGCTTCCTCGGCTTCCTCGCCAACATCGCGCTGGCGGTGCACGTGGCGATGATCGTCGGCGTGCTCTCGCTGCTTGGCGCTACGCTGACCTTGCCTGGTATCGCCGGTATCGTACTGACCATCGGCATGGCGGTCGATTCCAACGTGCTGATCTATGAACGTATTCGCGAGGAGCGACGCGCCGGCCGCTCCGTGATCCAGGCGATCGATACCGGTTTCACCAAGGCGCTGGCGACCATCGTCGATTCCAACATCACCTCGCTGATCGCCACCGTGGTGCTGTTCTATCTCGGTACCGGGCCGGTGAAGGGCTTTGCCATCACCTACGCCATCGGCATCCTGACCACGGTCTTCACCGCCTTCACCTTCACCCGCCTGCTGGTCTCGATCTGGCTGCGCCGGGCTCGCCCGAAGGAATTGCCGAAGGCACCGGTGACCTTCGTTCCGCCCGGCACCAAGATCCCCTTCATGGGCATCCGTCGCTGGACCTTCACGCTCTCCAGCGCACTGTCGATCCTGTCGGTGGTGCTGTTCATGACCGTCGGCATCAATTACGGCATCGACTTCAAGGGCGGTTCGCTGATCGAGGTGCAGGCCAAGAGCGGCAATGCCGACCTCGCCGACCTCCGTGCGCGGCTGACCGAGCTCAACATCGGCGAAGTTCAGGTGCAGCAGTTCGGTACGCCGAACGACGTGCTGATCCGCGTCGGGACGCAGGATGGTGGCGAGAATGCCGAGCAGACCGTCATCGACAAGGTGCGTGGCGAGCTGCAGGACAATTACGATTTCCGCCGCGTCGAAGTGGTCGGCCCGACCGTTTCTGGCGAGCTTGCCAAGCAAGGCACGATCGCCATGCTGATCGCGCTGCTTGGCATCCTGGTCTATGTCTGGTTCCGCTTCGAATGGCAGTTCGCGGTCGGCGCCATCGTGGCGACGGTGCACGATGTGGTCATGACGCTCGGCTTCTTCGTCATCACCGGACTGGAGTTCAACCAGTCATCGCTGGCGGCGATCCTGACGATCATCGGCTATTCGCTGAACGATACGATCGTGGTCTATGACCGTGTTCGAGAGGATTTGCGAAAATACAAGCGCATGCCGCTGCCGCAGCTGTTGAACAACGCCATCAACGAGACGCTGTCGAGAACGACGCTGACTTCGGTGACGACGATCCTGGCGCTGCTGGCGCTGGTGCTGTTCGGCGGCGAGGTGATCCGCTCGTTTACGATGGCCATGCTGTTCGGCGTCGTCTTCGGCACCTATTCGTCCATCTTCATCGCCGCACCGTTGCTGATCCTGTTCAAGCTGAGGCCGCAGGCTTCGGCCGACGAGGAGAAGCCGGTCAATGGCGGCAAGGCGGTCGCGACCTGACGCGCCGCCCCGAAGGGGTATAGCGGTGACCGGCAAAGGCATCGTCATCCGCGAGGCGCATTTTCCGGGCCGCGCGCCGATCGAAGCCTATGGCAATGGCGGGTTCCGCTTTGCCGACATGTCGCATCGCGGTTCGCTCATGTGCCTGCCATCCGGCATCCATGGCTGGGAACCGGCTGATCCTC
>NZ_RZRK01000683.1:0-3324 GCF_003997835.1 Mesorhizobium sp. M7A.F.Ca.CA.004.12.1.1 | reverse complement strand
CAGCCGATTGTTGCCGGCCAATGCCCAACGCGGCTTGTGGCGAGCAAGGTCTTCACGGGGAACCTGATTACGGCGCAACAATAGCTCGCCATCGATGCCGGCCATCCGTCGATCCCCCCAATTTAAGTCAGGGCGATGTGCTTGAAAGCGCAATGATTCCTGTTACTTGCGGCGCAGGGCGAGTGCGTTTGGGTTGGGCAAGAATTGGTATGATTTCATCGAATATGGAATGCCCGCGCTGTCATGGCAGCGGCAGGGTTTTCGACTGCTCCAAGTGGCACGCGTCAAACGGGCACTGCTGCCCGCAGGGAACCCATCGGGGCGGCTGCCCCGGAAAGACGGGCGCCTGCGCGGAATGCGACGGCCTGGGGACGATGGCGGAGCCTCCGCTGAGAGCCGTGGCGTAATCCGCGAGAGCGGCCCACGCCGCTGATGACGGCGCGGAGGCGCCCGAACGAGCATATCTTACTCTGTTGGTGTTTCTACGGGTGGTGCGGTCAGAACCGTGATGTCCATCCTGGCAATCTTGGATGCCGCGCGGCCTTGCGCGCCAGCATCCATATCGCCGCCTGCGGCAACCATGATTTTGGCCAGATGTCCCACGGCGTCCGTGCTGCGGCCCGGCGAAAATCCTTCGCCGGTTTGCGGCTTCCCCACTGCCGTTTGTTTTTCCGGGACATGCGGATGTTGACTTGCGATAGCGGAAACCATTGAACCTCCTGTGGCGACGCTTCGAACATTATATTAGCGCTGACTGTTGCGAGGCTGACCTAGCCAGTCGCCAAAAACCGCACCAGGAGTTCGAACAAACGATCGAGCCGCCCCGCTACAAGGTGAACTGGTAGGACAGATCACCTTGTAGCGATGTGAAAACGACGATGCAGGCCCGGCCATCCTGGTAGCGCCGCCCCTATCAAGGCTAAGCGGTAACCCCACCGCGACCTGACCTTGTGCCGTCCATCCAAGGAAACTGAGCAAGCGGGTCCTGCAGGATCTTGACGGATCTTGCGAAGCCGGCGACGGCATCGCGCGCCACCGTCAGCGGAACCTGGCCGTCGTGAGCACGCTGGCAGGCTCGAAAGGCCGTCTCGAAAATCGGACCCCGCCGTTCCCTTGGCCACTCGTCAAAGAAGTCGAACGCGTCGTCGAGGCACCCTATTTCTTGAATGAACTCGCCATTCTTGACCAGGACCGGTTGGTCGAACGTCCTGTCACTCATGTAATCCTCCATTCGGCACGGTGGGTTGTTGTGGTTCGGGAAATCATGCGATTGCATGCTCCGGCTCGGCCAACATGCCGCCACCTCCACGCCCGGGCGGCACCGTTGCAAAGGCCGGGATTGGCGGCGGATCATCGTCGTCATCTCGCCAGGGGTGCCGCATCCAACCGAGACGGCTCTTCCTGCGGCGCCGGTCGAAAGACAGGCTGACGGCTGACGGCAACATTGAAAAACGCGGTTCCCGCCCGGATTCGTCCAGGAGGTGGAGCGCGCGGAGTATGTCACTGACTTCAACGATGGCGCCGTTGTCCAATTGCCGCAACGCGGGATTGTCAGGAACCGCATGAACGTCGGAAGCCCAGAAAGCGAGCAAAGCCCGCTTTGCACCGATCGTCATCGTCTCCTCGTTCAGCACATCATCCGGCGTCCGCAACTCAGCGGATTCCGCGGCAAGATATTTCGGTTCAGGTTGGTGAAAACTGTAGGCTTCGGTTCTCATCTCCATTCTCCGCGAACTGTGCCTCCCGGCCGAACCGGGAGGCGGACCGTAGATCCAGGTTCCAGGAATCAGGCGACCTCGCGCTGGGGCTCCGCATCCGAATCGATCAACTGCTTCTTGCCGGGTTGCTCGAGCGAAACCGCTTTGGCTTCGGACCCTATCTCAATGCGCCGAGGCTTGAGTTCCTCGGGCACTTCGCGGATCAGGTCCACCGACAGCAAGCCATTCTCGAGGTTGGCCGCCTTGACCTTTACATGGTCGGCAAGTTTGAACACCTGCTTGAAGTTGCCCGTCGCCAAGCCGCGATGAAGGACCTCCCGATTTTCCTGGTCGGGTTTCCTTTGGCCGATGACAGACAATTCGGGGCCGTTTTGCATGAGTTCGACCTCATCGAGAGCGAAGCCGGCGATAGCCATCGTAATGCGATAGTCGTTCTCGCCAATCTTCTCGATATTGTAGGGAGGCCAGTCAGAGCGCACGCTTTTTTCGAGCATATCGAAGAGACGGTCGAAGCCGACCGTTGTGCGGTAAAGAGGGGTATAATCAGAACTTCTCATAGCCATATCCTCCGTGAAGCAACATGGGTTACGAGGCTGTCGCAGCGCCGCTGCGACGCCAGTATGTCGAGCCGAAGCCTCGACGGAAAACGATCTGGTAATCGTGTTTTTTTCCTTCAAGAGGGACGTCAAAAATATTTTTGGCCGGCAGGCAGGTGCCCAAGGCGCTGCCTTGCGTGCTGCTGGCCACTGCGCGATGTTGACGCCAGGGGTGGAGCGAATCATGCGAAAAATTTTGATGTCCGGACTGCTGCTCGCGGTGGCCTTTTCCGCGAACCCGGCCCGCGCGCTGGACAGCAGCGGCACGCCTGTCGTCGTGACACCTCTTGCGTCGCGCACGACGACCGCGTCCGGCCAACCGATCACGTTGCCGCAGAAGAGCGTGCAGGTGCTGGTCTCGACCTACGACATCGCGTCGGGCGCGACCTTGCCGGTCCACAGGCACCCCTTTCCGCGCTACGCCTATGTCCAGGCCGGCACGCTGAAGGTCACCAATGTCGAGACCGGCATCAGCAACACCTACAAGGCTGGCGATTTCATCATCGAAATGATCGGCCAGTGGCATCAGGCCACCAATATCGGGGATGTCGAGGTGAAGCTTCTTGTGATCGATCAGGTCGAGCAAGGCGCGAAGAATACGGAATTGCGCCAATAACCGCTAAGTCCGTGCCCGAAGGCGGAAGGCTGTTCGCGCTTTCGCTGCGACCGGCCCGGTGCTAGGGCTGGCGGGAAATCATGGACTGGATCGCCCCTTGACCAAAGCTCTCCGCCTTCCGCTGATCGAAATCTGTGTCGAAGGCATTGACGGCCTTCTCGCGGCGCAAGCCGCCGGCGCCGACCGGGTCGAACTATGCGCCAGCCTCATCGAAGGCGGTATCACGCCGAGCCTCGGCACGGTCCGCGCCGCCCTCGAGCAGGCAAGTGTGCCGTTTCACGTCATGGTGCGGCCACGCGGCGGCGATTTTCTCTACAGTGAGACCGAATATGCCTCGATGCTGGCCGATGTCTCGGCATTGCGCGAACTCGGCGTGCCCGGCGTGGTGTTTGGC
>NZ_RZRK01000682.1:0-3329 GCF_003997835.1 Mesorhizobium sp. M7A.F.Ca.CA.004.12.1.1 | reverse complement strand
CTGTTGTCGATGCTGTTGGCGGCACTCGACCAGACCATTGTTGCGCCAGCCATGCCGACCATCGGGCATGCGCTCGGAAACGCACACTATCTGCCATGGATCGTCACCGGTTATCTTCTGACCGCTACCGCCGTGGCCCCGCTCTACGGCAAGATTTCCGATGTCTACGGACGCCGGCCGACCGTCTATGCCGCGATCCTGATCTTTTTGGCGGGATCGCTGGTCAGTGCGATGGCTCCCAACATGTTTGTGCTGGTTGTCGGGCGGGCGATCCAGGGCGCCGGCGGCGGCGGCTTGTTCGCGTTGACGCAGACCGTGGTCGGCGATCTCGTTCCGCCGCGCGAGCGGGCACGCTATGCCGCCTGGTTCTCCGGCACATGGGCTGTCGCCAGCGTTGCCGGTCCGTTGCTCGGCGGCACTTTCGCAGAGCACCTGCACTGGTCACTGATCTTCTGGATCAACATTCCGCTTGGTGTTCTTGCGATGGCGATCATCAACAAGCCGCTCAAGAAACTGCCCGTTGCCGCAAAGCGCCATCGCATCGACGGCCTGGGCGCGTTGCTTCTGATCATTGCCACGGCGCTGCTGCTGCTCGCATTGAACTGGGGCGGCAGCGCCTATCCCTGGATTTCGCTTGAAGTCATCGGCGTTCTCTGCGGTTCGGCGATTTTCTGGGGCGCTTTTGCCTTGCGGCTTATGCGAGCCGCCGAGCCGCTCATCTCACTCGAAGTGCTTGGCAATCCAATCGTCCTGGCGGGCACGCTTTCGATGTTCCTGCTTCAGGCCGCAAGCGTCGGCATGGCTGTGTACCTGCCCGTCTATCTTCAGGCGGTGCTCGGCCTGTCGGCCGCAGAGTCGGGCATCGCGATGCTCGGGCTTCTGCTGGGGACCGTCGGCGGCGCGGCATTCAGCGGGCGTATGATACCGCATTTTACCCACTACAAGCGCATCGCGATGGTGGGCGTCGTCTTCAGCATGCTGTGCCTCTGCCTGCTGGCCGTCGTCGCAGGATATGCAACGCTGCTGGAGGTAGAGGTCTTGACGATCTGCATCGGGTTTGGAACCGGAACGACGTTTCCGGTCACCACCGTGTCGGTCCAGAACGCCGTCGATCGCGTGCATCTCGGCGTCGCGACGGGCGTGCTGACATTCCTGCGTTCGCTTGGCAGTGCGCTTGGTGTCGCGATGCTCGGCGCGGTCGCTCTGGGCTACGGCTTGCCACTTGCCGGTGAAGGCGTGCGGATCGTGGGCCATAGCGCGACGGTCGAGCCGTTCGTGATGATCTTTGCCGTCGCCGCCGTTACATTGCTGCTGGGGCTGATCACGCTGACGCTGATGCCCGAAAAGGAGCTTCGCGGTTACGCCGACAATGCGGCGCCCATCCTCGCCGAGTAAGCTTCAGCCGGAGACGCCGAGCTTCTTCTGCAGGCTGGTCGATGAGGTCGTGTACTGGAAAACGATGCGCTCGCCGGGGCTGATGATGCGCTTGGCGGCCTGCGCCATCAGCGCCACTTCGTGGAAGCCAGACAGGATCAGCTTCAGCTTGCCCGGATACCAGTTGATGTCGCCGACCGCGAAGATACCGGGCACCGATGTCTGGAACTTCTCGGTATCGACCGGAATAAGGTTCTCGTGAAGGTTGAGACCCCACTCCGCGATCGGTCCGAGCTTCATGGTCAGGCCGAAGAACGGCAGCATGCGCGTGCAAGGCACCTCGACATCGCCGTCAGGTCCCTTGATGGTGGCCGATGACAGTTGGCCGTCGGCACCGGTCAATCCGGTCACCTGCCCGACCTGGAACTCCAGCTGCCTCATCTCCTGCATGGCATACATCTTGTTGACGCTGTCGGGGGCGGCACGGAACTCGGGCCGCCGGTGCACCAGCGTCACGCTCTTTGCCACCGGCTGCAGGTTCAGCGTCCAGTCGAGTGCCGAGTCGCCGCCACCGACGATAACGAGGTCATGGCCGCGAAAATCCTCCATCCGGCGCACCGAATAGAAGACGCTCTTGCCTTCATAGGGCTCTATGCCGGGGATCGGCGGACGCTTGGGCTGGAAGGAGCCGCCGCCGGCGGCAATCACCACCACCTTGGCCTCGAACACCTCGTTTTCGTCGGTGGTGACGCGAAAACTGCCGTCCTCCAGTTTTTCCAGGCTGGAAACCATTCGGTTGTAGCTGAAATCAGGCTTGAACGGCGCGATCTGCTCGAGCAATTTGTCGACCAGCCCCTGCGCCGAGATCGAAGGCCAGCCTGGAATGTCGTAGATCGGCTTTTCCGGATAGAGCTCCGCGCACTGGCCGCCCGGCCGATCGAGAATGTCGATCAGGTGGCATTTCATGTCGAACAGGCCGAGCTCGAACACGGCAAACAGGCCAACCGGTCCTGCCCCGACAATAAGCACGTCTGTCCTGATAATGTCGGTCATGCCTGTGCCTCGCTGCGCATGACCCCGAAAATCGGATCGATTTTCGGAAAGGATCATGCGCAAATAAAAGTGCTACAGCGTCCTTTGCGCGTCCAAGAGGACGCGCGGCGCTGTAGTGAAACAGCAGGACACTGCATGACCATCGCTCCGCTGCCAAGCCGCAGCGGGAAAAATCAGTTGGCAAAGATACTGCGCTTATCCCTGACGGGCAGGCACCCGCACAATGAGACCGTCGAGCGCGTCTCGCACCTTGATCTGGCACGACAGCCGTGAGTTCGGCTGGACGTCGTAAGCGAAGTCCAGCATGTCCTCTTCCATCGCTTCCGGCTCGCCGACTTCAGCCGTCCAGGCTTCGTCGACATAGACGTGACAGGTGGCACAGGCGCAGGCACCGCCGCATTCGGCTTCGATCCCGGGCACGGCGTTGCGGATCGCGTTCTCCATGACCGTAGAGCCGTTCTCGGCGTCCATGTCGAAATGCGTGCCGTCATGGGCAATGAAAGTCAGCTTGGTCATTTGTCACCTGAAGGGAGTTCCAGCCGAGATAATCACTCCGGCTGACAAGTCAACTGCCGCATGAAAGCGCCGCCCGATGACGTTTTTCCGCAAATCGGGTTCAGCGCGGATTCAGCGGTTGATGGCGGCGATGAAATCGCGCACTTCGTCGATCAGCATGCCAAGCCGTTTGAGCGTCTGGCCGTCTTCCGGCCGATGCTCGATCTCGGTGGCGCAATCGGCGATGGCAAAGGCGCCGACGCCCCGTGCCGAACCCTTCAATCCATGGGCGAGCAGAAGCCGGTCCTTGATGTCGGCGTCGACTATTCTGTCGCGCACGGACAGCGCCTGCTGTACAAACAGCGCCAGCACCTCTTGCTCAAGGCTGCGGTCACCCATCGTCTGGC
>NZ_RZRK01000681.1:1696-3351 GCF_003997835.1 Mesorhizobium sp. M7A.F.Ca.CA.004.12.1.1 | reverse complement strand
CAATCGGCAGCTGGTGCGCCATCGATCGTTTCCCCGGACCAGTTGGCCGAACCGCCGAAAAGCGGCTCGAGATCGGCCAACATGACGCGCGCTCCCTGATCGGCGGCGGTCCTGGCGGCCATCAGGCCGGCCGGGCCGGAGCCGACCACCAGCACGTCGCAAAAGGCGTTCATGCGCTCGTAGCGGGCCGGGTCTTTCGCCGTTCCGGCGCTGCCGAGACCGGCTGCGCGGCGGATGAAGTGTTCGCAGAACATCCAGAAGCGCGTGCCTTTGAGCGGGCCGAACACCGGTCCCATGAAGGTCTTGTAGTAGAACCCGGCCGACAGGATGTTGCCGCCGAGCTGGTTGACGGCGTTGATGTCCCAGGCAAGCGAGGGAAAGCGGTTCTGGCTGATGGCAACCAGGCCGTCATGGATTTCGACCAGGGTCGCCGGAATGTTGGGCTCGCGAACCTCGCCCTTCAACACCGTCACCAGCGCGTTGGGTTCCTCGACGCCGGCAGTCAGCAGGCCGCGCGGGCGGTGGTATTTGAACGAACGTCCGTAAAGCGTGACGCCCTTGGCCAGCAGCGCCGACGCCAGCGTGTCGCCGGCATGGCCGGTGTAGGCCGTGCCGTCGAAGGTGAAGCGGATGGTTTTCAGCCGGTCGATGCGGCCGCCGGTATCGGCGCGGCGCGGGCTCATGCCTTGTCCTCCGCCTTGCGGCGCGCGGCGGAGCCATGATCGCCGCGCCCTTGATGATCACCGCGCACAAAGGCAACGCTGGAAATCTCATGCGTCAGCGTGTTGCGCACGACGCGCAGATGCGCGCGGCAACCGCCGGAATGCTGCCATATCTCGTTGTGGTCGCCGGCCGGGTTCAGCCGGTCATAGACATAGGCATTCCACGCCTCGAAATTCTGGGAGGCGGAGTCGGGACGCTCACGATTGCCGTCACCCTGATAGGTGAACTCGATGACGTCGCGCGGACCGCAATAGGGGCAAGTGATCAACATTGGACTCTACCTATTGCTAATGCAGCCGCGGGTTTGCACCCTGGCCCTTGTCGTCGATCACCAGGCCGCGGTGGAAGCGGTCGAGGGTGAAGGGGGCGTTGAGATCGTGCGGCTGGTCCTTGGCGATGGTCCAGGCAAAGCACCAGCCCGAGGCCGGCGTCGCCTTGAAGCCGCCATAACACCAGCCGCAGTTGAGATACATGCCGGGCAGGGGACCGGTGGTGATGATCGGCGAGCCGTCCATCGACATGTCGCAGACGCCGCCCCAGGAGCGCAGCATGCGCACACGGGCAAGGCCCGGAAACAGCGCCAGCATTTCGCTCATCACCTCGTCGACGACAGGCAAATTGCCGCGCTGGGCGTAGCTGTTGTAGCCGTCGATGTCGCCGCCATAGATGAGGCCGCCCTTGTCCGACTGCGACATGTAGAAATGGCCCATGCCGAAGGTGACGACGGTGTCGATGAAGGGTTTCAGCGATTCCGTGACGAAGGCCTGCAGCACATGGCTCTCGATCGGCATCGTCTCGATGCCGGCCAGCTGCATGACGCGTCCGGTGCTGCCGGCGACCGCCACGGCCACCTTCCTGGCGCGGATGTCGCCGCGCGAAGTGGTGACGCCTGATATGCGGTCGCCATCGCGCAGAAAGCCGGTGACCTCGCA
>NZ_RZRK01000681.1:0-1686 GCF_003997835.1 Mesorhizobium sp. M7A.F.Ca.CA.004.12.1.1 | reverse complement strand
CGACGCCGCGCCGGTCGGCGCCACGCGCATAGCCCCAGGCTACCGCATCGTGGCGGGCGGTGCCGGCGCGGCGCTGCATCAAGCCGCCGACCACCGGGAAGCGCGCGCTTTCGGAGACATCGAGCGCCGGGATCAGACGTTTGATCTCAGCTTTCGTCATCAGTTCGGCGTCGACGCCGAGATGGCGCATGGCGTTGCCGCGCCTTGCATAGTCGTCGAACTGGGCCGGCGTGTGCGCCAGGTTCAGGCAGCCGCGCTGCGAGAACATGACGTTGTAGTTGAGCTCATGCGAGAGGTTCTCCCACAGCTTCATCGAGTGTTCGTAGAAGCGGGTGTTGGCCGGCAGCAGGTAGTTCGAGCGCACCGCCGTGGTGTTGCGGCCGACATTGCCGGAACCGAGCCAGCCCTTTTCCACAACGGCGACATTGGTGATGCCGTGTTCCTTGGCAAGATAATAGGCGGTCGCCAGCCCATGACCGCCGCCACCGATGATGATGACGTCATAGGACGCCTTCGGGTCAGGCTTGCGCCATGCCGGCTTCCAATCCTTGTTTCCCTTGAGCGCGTTCGCGAGCAGCGAAAAGGCCGAGTACTCTGCCATTGATGTCATCCGGTTCGGGCGATGCGGCAGACTATAGAGCAGGCCGCATCCGCAAAGCCAGTATTGCGCCATCGCCTTTCGACTGGCCGACGCTTGAGATGGATGGATGGGGGTGAGTGATCGGTGGCGCCAATGATCGGGTGGGCTCGCGATACGACGGCTTGCCCCATGATAGGGCCGTCTTTATCAAGGACAGGCTTTTTCAAATTGCCTTTGCCGCCGGTGAGTCGCCAACAAATCATGCTTTTCCGATTGCTTCGTCTCATTTTGATCCTCACGCTTGTCGTTTCGGCGCCGATGTCGTTCGACGCGGCTGCACAAGGGCTTGGCCAGGCGCCAGCCGGGCTGGTCGCCGACCAGCAGAAGATCCTGCAGGACCTGACGACCAAGACCGACAATCTGGAAAAGAAGATCCAACAGGAAGCCGATGAGGATAGCAGCCTCGTCGATATCCGCTTGCAGCTCGAGGAGTTGTCTCGGCAATCGCTGAACAGCGCACTGGCTTTCCGCACGCGTCTTGGCGAGATCAACAGCCGGCTTGAACAGATCGGGCCAGCGCCCGCCGCCGGCCAGCCGCCGGAGCCCGACATCGTCAGCGGCGAGCGCCAGGCGCTGGTGTCGGAAAAGGCGGAGATAAACGCCGTCATCTCGCAGGCCCAGTCCTTGTCGATCCGCATCAGCGGGCTGATCGACAAGATCGGCAATATGCGCAGCGAGTTGTTCCGCAACCTTTTGACCAAACGCTACGTGCTGTCGGATGCGCTGAGCCCGCAGGTTTTCTCCGACGCCAAGGACGAATACACCAATCTGTACAAGGCGGTGTCTTCCTGGCTGAGCTTCGCTTTCAAGTTCAAGTTCCAGGCGATCCTCGCAGCGACCTTCGTGGCGCTCGGGCTGGCGCTGGTGCTGCTGGTCGGCGGCAGGCGGCTGTTCGGGAGGGTGTTCGAAGCCGATCCCTCCAATGAGGACCCGTCCTATCTCAGCCGCTTATCGGTGGCTTTCCGGTCAACCTTGCTGCCAACGCTGGCGGTTGCCGCCTTTCTGGGATCGACGATTTTCTTCTTCAATTATTACAATGTGTTGCG
>NZ_RZRK01000680.1:0-3356 GCF_003997835.1 Mesorhizobium sp. M7A.F.Ca.CA.004.12.1.1 | reverse complement strand
CGCGCCTGACGTCGCGCGGCGATCTCCCCAGCTTTTTCATGCAACTGACCGCCGAGATCGGCGCCGACAGCTACATGTTGGTCGCCATTGTCCACGACCAGGACCGCAACGATGCGCGCATCGTCTCCTCCAACTGGATTTTCGATGCCATCGAGCTGATCGGCAAGCGGCTGATCGCCGGGCTCGCGCAAGGCGCGCTCACCGTCGCGCCAGGTATCCGTCCACATCCGCTCGTGGCATCCCGGGCACCAGAAACAGACGGATTGATCACCGGAGAGGAAGCCCGCCTTCTCGACGTGCTCGGCCATGCCGAAATCTATTCGCTGCGCCTTAATGTCGGTCGCCAGCGCCTGTTCGCCCTGTTCTCTGCGGCGACCGCCGGCAGCATCGACCAGCCGGCGTTGATGCGGGCGCAACTGAAATGCTGCTACGCGCTCTCGCACATCCCGCAACTGATTGCCGCTGCCGCCATGCAGGATCCGTTGTCGGATCGGGAGCGCGAATGCCTGTTCTGGGTTTCCGAAGGCAAGACCACCGACGAGGTCGCCGTCATCCTTGGCGTCTCCTCCAACACCGTCAACAGCTACATCACCCACGCCATCCAGAAATTCGCGGCCAGCAACCGCGCGATGGCCATCGCCACGGCGATCAGGAGCGGCATCATTTGAAACACGCCGATATCAAGGAAACGGCCGAAGCCCTTTTCAACGAGCAGCGCAACCCGTTCGGAGCCTTCACCCTTGGCTCCGAAACCCATCACGCGGTCACCATTCCCGATGCCGTGCGCCGCTGCCGCTGGATCGCCGTTGACATGAATGCCTCGGCTTTCGGCCTCTTCTTCGTAAGCCCCTCGCCCGAGCGGGCGCGGCTCGTGCCATGCTTTGATTCCGACTATCCGGGCATTGCCGTGGCGACCAAGTTCATCTCAGGCGCCAACGGCGAGGAGATCGTGCGCCACACCCGCCTCTCGACCGAACCGCGCTGGTGGACGGATGACGGCGTCCTTGCCATGGTGGAGCTGTTTACCACTCTCGCCTGGACCGAGCAGATGGCGGCGCTGGTGCCCGGAACCAGCGGCATCGCTTTTCCCGTGCACGCCGACCGCGGCCAATGCGGTCTTGTCGTATTCCTGGGCTCGGAGATGACCTTGCAGCAGGATGCGCTCTACGAAATACACGCCCGCTGCTTTTCGCTGTTCGCCGCCGTCGCCCGCATCCGTCCGGGCGATACCGGCCGCATGCGGGCAATCTCCAAGCGCGAGCTCGAATGCCTTAAGCTGACCGCCAACGGCAACACCAGCGAAGAGATCGCGCGGCTCCTGAAACTATCGGTGCACACCGCTAACCAGTATCTGACCCAATCGACCCAGAAGCTCAACGCCGTCAATCGCAACCAGGCCGTGGCCAAGGCGCTGCGGCTGGGCTTGATCGAATAGGGGTTTTCGACAGGCAGCTCGATAGCGACCGACGTCAGCGATAGGCGAGCGGCTCGACCTTGCGGATACGCGCCTGTTCGATCACCGCCTCGAGCAGCGCCGTATTGTGCTCCGGGTCTTCGCCCGGCTTCTCGAACGACACGTAGTTGACCGCCACCGAAGCGCCGAGCTCGCTCAGCGTCAGCTGGAAATAGACGGTGACGCCGGGCGGCCTCAGTTCCAGATCGAGCACGATGCGCGGGCTGCCGCTCCAGTCGACATGCGCCTCACCACCATGGCCAAGCCGCAGAGTGCCCGGCATGAAGAACAACTCGACCGCTGAATCGACCAGGTCCGACAGGCACGCGAAATGCTCCAGCCGGATAAAGGCGATGTAGTCGGCGACATCGATCAGCCTGAGTTCCCCCACCACCTGCTCGATGGCGCTGGCGACTATGATCTCGCGAGATTTTGCGTGTGGTTGCCGGTTCATGAAATCTGTCTGCGCTCAGCCTTTTTCGAGTAGACGATCCGCACCAGTTCGGCGACGGCCTGGTAGAATTGTGACGGGATCACACTATCGACCGAAACTTGCTTGTACATGGAGCGGGCGAGCGCCACGTCCTCGAAGACCGGGATGTTGTGTTCCCGCGCGATCTCGCGGATTTTCAGCGCCACCAGATCCTGCCCCTTGGCCAGCACCATGGGTGCCGAGTCCTCGTCGCGCACATATTTCAGCGCGATCGAGAAGTGCGTTGGGTTGGCGATGATCAGCGTCGCGCGCGGCACCGCCGTCATCATCCGCTTGCGCGCCCGGTCGCGCGCCAGCGAGCGCAGCCGCGACTTGACGATCGGGTCGCCCTCGGACTGTTTGAACTCGTCCTTGACCTCCTGCTTGCTCATGCGCAGATCCTGCTTCCAGTGGAAGCGCGACCAGACGATGTCGATTGCCGCGATCAGCCCCATGACGAAGACGATCGCCACCAGGATGTCGACGGCGATGCCGCGGATGACGAGACCGAATGCGACCGGATTGGTGATCATCCCGGCGAGCAGCTTTCGGTGGTCTTCCGACAGCGTGAAGCTCAGCACGACGATGGCAAACCCGACCTTGCCGAGTGACTTCAGGAACTCGACCCAACCCTGGATGCCGAACAGCCTGTTCCATCCCTTGGCGATCGAAATGCGCGAGAGTTGCGGCCGGATCCGCTCGCCTACGAATTGCGGCATGTTCTGGAACACCGAGGCGCCGATGCCGGCGACGGTCAGCAGCACCATCAGGCTCAGGATGGCGCGGCCAACCTCGAGGAGGACGATCTTGTAGAGCGCGATGACGTCGGTCTCGGTGTCCATCGGCCAGGCTTCCGGCTTCTCCAGGAACATCGACAGGAACATGCCGAGATCGATGATCGCATCCTTGGCGTAGAAGACGGTGAACACCAGGATGGCAACGAACGAGGCAAGGAGCGCTGTCTCCCGCGAATGGGGCAGTTTGCCCTGTTCGATGGTGTCGCGGATCTTCTTTTCCGTCGCCTCTTCGGTTTTCGAATCCTTGTCGACCGCGTCAGCCATGGCGCGGCCTTAGGCGGCGTCTTGGGTCGAGGGCAGTTCGAAGGCGCCTTCGCGCGACAGCCGGATCGTCGTCGTAACGATCGTCTTGCGGGCCGCCGTGATGTCGGCGAGAGGGACCCCGTCCGAGCCCTGTCCGAGTTCGGCTTCGATCATGCGCCGCGAGCGGGCGCCGATGGCCGACAGCACCGATTCTGCGAGTGCGGCCGAAGTGCCGCGCAGGGCCAGCGTGACCAGTTCGGTCGAGAGCCCGTCGAACAGCAGCACCCGGGCTTTCTGGGTGAGCAACGGCAAGTCGTCGAAAGCAAACAGGCGAGCCCTCACACCGTCGAGATCAGGCGTGCCGGCTGCTTCCAGATCCTGCATGACCTGT
>NZ_RZRK01000067.1:0-13180 GCF_003997835.1 Mesorhizobium sp. M7A.F.Ca.CA.004.12.1.1 | reverse complement strand
TAGATATTTTTGGCCAAAGCCGCCGAACTAATTGCGTGAAAGCGCGATGGACCCAAATTAATGATGTCGTGACGCAGAGGGGAGTGATGCCAGTGGCTGTGCCGTCGCACCGGCGTGAAGGGCTTGACGCGAGTACCAGCGTGGCGGTTCGCCTGGCCGATTTCGTGTTGCGGCGGCCGGCGGCCGTATTCCCTCTCCCTGTCCTGGAACAGGCGCGATATCTCCTGCTCGACACGCTCGGAATAGCCATTGCGGCTAGCCCGATGGAAGCCGGCCGGATCGCCCGCGACACCGCCGCCCTTCTCTACGGCTCCGCCGATCCTCCGCATTCGGCGCGCATGCTTTTCGACGGCCGCCGCGCCAGCATCGCCGGGGCCGCTTATGCGGCCGCAACGCAGATCGACAATCTCGATGGCCATGACGGTTACAGCCCGACCAAGGGCCATATCGGCGTCGCCGTCGTTCCGGCGCTGGCAGCGCTGGCGGAGGCGCTCCCCGACCTCAGCGGGCCGGAAGCGCTGGCATCGCTTGTCGTCGGCTACGAAGTCGCCGGCCGGGCCGGCATCGCGCTGCATGCGACGGTGTCGGACTACCACACGTCAGGCGCATGGAATGCCGTGGGCGTGGCCGCGCTCGCGGCAAGATTGCGGCGGCTCGGCGAAAAGCAATTCCGGGAGGCGCTAGGCATTGCCGAATATCATGGCCCGCGCAGCCAGATGATGCGCGAGATCGCTACGCCGACGATGCTGCACGACGGCTCGGGTATCGGCGCGCTGACCGGCCTGTCCGCTGCCGTGCTGGCCGAGCGCGGCTTCACCGGCGCGCCGGCGATCACGGTCGAGGCGCCCGAAATCGCCGCTCATTGGCAGGATCTCGGCGCCTTCTGGCAGGTGCTGCATCAATATGTGAAGCCCTACCCGATCTGCCGCTGGGCGCATGCGGCCATCGACGCAACGCGTGGCCTCGTCCTGGCGCATAACCTGACCCCGTCGGAGATCAGCCATGTCGAGGTCAACAGCTTCCACTACGCCGTGACACTGTTCGACGGGGTGCCGGACACGACCTCGAAGGCGCAATACAGCCTGCGCTTCGCCGTCGCGACCTTCATCATGCATGGCCGCATCGGTCTGGAGCACATTTCCGGCAACGGGCTTGAGGATGCCGCCGTCGCCGAACTGCTGAGCCGCATCACGGTCCGGGAATCGGAGCGCCACAGCGTCCGCTTCCCCTCGGGGCGCTGGGCCGACGTGGCGATCACGACCACGGACGGGCGCGTGCTTGCTTCCGGCGACGTCCACGCGCGCGGCGGACCCGAGGCGCCGCTGACACTGGCTGAGATCGAGGCCAAGTATATGGAGTTCGCGACGCCGGTGCTCGGACAGGGCCGTGCCAGCGCGATCCGCGACGCGGTCCTTTCGCTTGCCGATCAGGACAGCCGCTTCTCCGATCTTTCGGTATTGCTCTACGATCCGCCCCTCGTCAGCATGACCCTCCAACGGCCAGCGTGGTAGCCTGAAATGCCGCTCAGGCTTCTGAAATACGGTCTCAGCAGGGACTATCCGGTCAGCGGCGACATTCCGGCAACACCGGACCTCAAGCCATCCTACGATGTGGTGATTGTCGGCGGCGGCGGGCATGGATTGGCGTGCGCGCATCATCTTTCGAAATATCACGGCATAAGCAGCGTCGCGGTGATCGAGAAGGGCTACCTCGCGGGCGGCAACACGGCGCGCAACACGACCACGATCCGCTCGAACTACATCACACCGGAAGGCATCGCCTTCTACAAGGAAGCGGTCGAGCTGTTCGAGGGCCTGTCGCAGGAACTCGACTTCAACGTCATGTTCTCGCAGCGCGGCCAGCTGACGCTGGCGCACACGGAAGCGACCCTGCGCAGCTTTCATGCGCGCGCCGAGATGGGCAAGCATCTGGGCACGCGCACCGAAGTCGTCGACCAGAAAGCGGTCGAAGAGCTCGCACCGTCCCTCAACATGGACTATGGCGGCACGCTTGAGATCCTTGGCGGGCTCTGGCATGCCGATGGCGGAACCGCGCGGCATGATGCGGTTGCCTGGGGCTATGCCGCGCAGGCGTCGCGGCGCGGCGTCGAGATACACCAGCGGACCGAAGTGGAAGGTTTCGAGGTCGTCGGCGACCGGGTCCAGGCCGTCAAGACCAACCGCGGCCGCATTGCCTGCGGCCAGGTGCTGATCGCGACCGGCGGGATGAATTACGACGTGGCGCTGATGGCCGGCGTCGAACTTCCCATCCGCTGCTATCCGCTGCAGGCGATGGTGACGCAGCCGCTGAAGCCCTGGCTGGATACGCTGGTTTCCTCCGTCTCGCTGCACACCTACCTGGTGCAGTCCTCGCGCGGCGAGGTCGTCATCGGCGGCGGCTCCGATCCCTACCAGCTCTACTCGACGCGCTCGACGCTCGACATGAAGGAACACCTCGCCGAGGGCGCCGTGCATCTCTTCCCGTTCCTGCAGGGCGTGCGGCTGCTGAGGCAATGGGCCGGGATTACCGACATGACGCCCGACTACAGCCCGATCATGGGTGCCAGTCCACTCGAAAATCTTTGGCTCGATTGCGGTTGGGGGACGTGGGGGTTCAAGGCAACACCGGTCGCCGGCAAACGCATGGCGGAGACGATCGCCAGGGGCCGCGTGCCCGACATATTGAAGCCGTTCGCGCTGGAACGTTTCGAGACGTTCCGGCTGCTCAACGAAATGGGCGCTACGGCGGCCAGTCACTGACCATGAAACGCCGCTGACCATGAAGATCCTGACCTGCCCGATGAACGGCCAGCGCAATATAGACGAGTTCCAGTCGTTCGGGCCCGTCCGCGCCGAGCTGGATCCGGACCGGGCCGCCGATGCCGACTGGTCGCGACACCTGTTCCGCGCCGAAAATCGCAAGGGCGTCGTGGTCGAGTGGTGGCGGCACGTGCCCAGCAATTACTTCTTCCTGGCCGAGCGCGACCTCGTCACCAACGAGATCATCCGCACCTTCGATGCTTCCGAACACCGAGCTCAACCATGAACCGGCTGGCTGAGCCCTGGGGCAGCAGGATCGACCGAAGCCGCCCCATCCGCTTCACATTCGAAGGCAAGAACTTCGAGGGCTATGCCGGTGACAGCATCGCCAGCGCGCTCGCTGCCTCCGGACAATGGGTGCTGTCGCGGTCCTTCAAATATCATCGGCCGCGCGGCATCCTTTCGATGACCGGGGCGGATGCCAACACGCTGGTGCAACTGCCGTTCGAGCCGAACGTCGCCGCAGACCGCACGCCGATCAGCGAGGGGTTGCGGATCAGCGCGCAGAACGTCAACGGCACGCTCGAGCGCGACCGCGACGCGATCATCGACAGGCTGGGACGGTTTATGCCGGTCGGCTTCTACTACCGCACCTTCATGGGGCCGCGCCGCGACAGCTGGCAGAAATTCTGGGAGCCGATGATCCGCCGCAAGGCCGGACTGGGCGTGGTCGACACCACCGCTCCGCGCCGGCATTTCGACAAGACGCACCTGCACTGCGACATTCTCGTGGTCGGCGCCGGTCCGGCAGGACTGAACGCCGCCATCGCTGCCGCCGAGGCGGGCGCGGATGTCGTGCTCTGCGACGAGAACCCGGAGATCGGCGGGTCGCTGACCTATGGCCGGCATGATCCGGCCATGCTTGCCGACCTGTCCTCCCGGCTGCGGGCCCTGCCAAATCTGCGCCTGCTGACCGGGACCGTCTGCAACGGATGGTACGAGGACAACTGGCTGCCGCTGATCCAGGGCGACCGGCTCTATCGCACCCGCGCCCGCGCCGTGATCCTGGCCACCGGCTCGATCGAACAGCCCGCCATCTTCCGCAACAACGACCTGCCGGGAATCATGTTCGGCGGCGCTGTGCAGCGGCTGATCCGCCATTACGGCGTGCGCCCCGGACAAAAGGCCGTGGTGCTGGCCACCGGCGACGAAGGCTATTGTGTCGCGCTCGATCTGGTCGAAGCCGGCGTCTCGGTGATGCAAGTCGTTGATCCGAGATCCAGCGGCGAGACGGGCGCCTTCGAAGCCGAATTGCACGGCAAGGGCGTGGCCATCCGGAAGGCCGCGGCGATCGAAGCCGCCGAGGGGACAGCGGGAAATCGTCACCTTGCGCGGGTTCGCATCGGCGGGCACTGGATCGAGTGCGACCTGCTGGCTGTCTCGGCTGGCAAGGTGCCTGCCTGGCAGCTGCCTTGCCAGGCCGGCGCCAAGGTCGGCTACGACGCCACCACCGGATCAATGACGCTCAGCCTGCCGAAAGCACCGGTCCACCTTGCCGGCTCTGTCGCTGGAGACAGCGATCTGCAGGACGCGATTGCCGGCGGGCATCGCGCGGCCGTGGCCGCACGTTTGGGGCTCGGCCACGCTGTTGCAGAGGACAAAATATTCACCAGGCCGATGGCCACCAGCCCGGTCCATGTGCTGCCGATCGTCGCCGATCGGAAGGGCCGCGACTTCGTCGATTTCGACGAAGATCTGCAGGTCAAGGATCTGCAAAACGCGGTCAAGGAGGGTTATCGCGAGATCGAGCTGGTCAAACGCTTCAGCACCGTCGGCATGGGCCCGAGCCAGGGTCGCCATTCCGCGCTCGCAACAGCCAGGATCGTTGCCGAGGCGACCAACCGCGCGGTCGCCGAAGTCGGCATCACCACTGCCCGCCCGCCGGTCGGACCGGAGACGCTTGGCGTGCTTGCCGGCGACCACGAACCCCTTGAGCGGCGCACCGCACTGCATGCCAGGCACCTGGCGCTCAACGCCGTGATGAAGCCGGTGGGCGCATGGTGGCGGCCGTATTTCTATGGCGATGCCGGCGCGGCCGAAAAGACGATCCGCGACGAGATCATGGCGGTGCGGCAAGGGGTCGGCCTGCTCGACGTCTCGACGCTCGGCAAGCTGGAGCTGCGCGGGCCGGATGCTGGCGAGTTCCTCGACCGCCTCTACACAATGGCGCATGCCAACCAGCCTGTCGGGCGTGTGCGCTATTGCCTGATGCTCAACGAGATGGGCTCGGTGGTCGACGATGGCGTCGCTTACCGGATGGCGGACGACCGGTTCTATGTGACCGCCACCACGGGTGCGGTGGCGCGCGTCTATGCCGACATGCTGTTCTGGAACGCGCAATGGCGCTTGCGAGTCGATGTCCTCAACCTCACCGGCGCGTTCTGCGGCCTGAACGTCACCGGACCGAAAGCGAGGGCCGTGCTTCAGGCGCTGGACAGCGACATCGATTTCGACCGCGAGGCTTTCCCCTATCTCAGCGGTCGCGAAGGCGTTGTCGCCGGCGTGCCGGTGCGCGTCATGCGGATTGGTTTCACCGGCGAGCTGAGCTACGAACTGCATTGTCCATCCAGCCTCGCGCCCGCCCTTTGGGACGCGGTGATGACTGCCGGCGAACCTTACGGCTTGAAGCCTTACGGTCTCGAAGCCTCGCGCGTCCTTCGCCTGGAGAAGGGGCACATTCTGATCGGCCAGGACACCGACGCGATCACGACGCCTGACGAGCTCGGCTTTGGCTGGGCGGTCTCGAATAAGAAGCCTTTCTTTATCGGCAAACGGTCGATTGAGATGCGCGCAAGGCTGGGACAGTCACGCAAGCTCGTGGGCCTGCGATTTCCGGCCGATGCCAAAGATATACCCGGCGACAGCTGCCTCGTGCTGCGCGGAAATGATCCTGTCGGTCAGATCACCTCAATCGGGTTCTCGCCGACACTCGGCTGTAGCATCGCGCTGGCCTTTGTCCATGTTGACGACTCCACGGAAGGCAGCCTGGTGACGGTGAAGTGCCGGAACGGCAATCTGGTCGACGCGCCCGTGGTTGCTCACGCCTTCTTCGATCCCGCCAATGCACGGCAGGAGATGTAGATGGCGCCAAGCGCGGTTTTCCCCTTCATGGCCGGCGGCGCGGCGCACGGCACCAAGCTGCCCATCGGCGCGGTAACGCTGAGCGACCTGACGGCCACTCCGCGCTTTGGCCTGAAAGGCGGCGGCGGCGCCGCCTGGCTCACGGCGCACGGCATCGCGCTGCCTGCAGTCAATCGCATCGGCGCGCATCACGGCATGCGGATCCTGCGCCTCGGCAACGAGGACATCCTGCTGCTGGCCGAAGGTGCGGCCGAGGCGCTGGCCGAACTCAAAGCCGCCTGGGCGAACGATGCCGGGGCGAAAGCCTATTCATCCTGGCGCGAGGAAGGCTGGGCGTGGATGCGCCTCTCTGGCCCGCACGCGCCGCAAGCGATGGAACGGCTATGCGCGCTTGATCTCCGGGCCGACCAATTCGGTGTCGAAGACATAACGCAAACACGCGTCGGTCACGTCGAGGCGGTCACGTTCCGCTCGCAAGCGGGTTTTGATGTAATGTTCGACGTCACAGCGTCGGCCTACTTCGCCAGGACGACAGCGGCAGCGGCCACGCAGTGCATAGAGTTGCCGACCGATACGGAAGGACACACATGACCCGCCCGCAAGGAACCATCGCACCGATCCTGACGCCGTTCGAAAACGATGGCCGCATCGCGCGCGATCTCTGGATCTCGCATGCCAAATGGGTGCTGGGCCAAGGCGCGCATTTCCTGTCGCCGTTCGGCACCACCGGCGAGGCGCTGTCGCTGTCCTTGCACGAGCGCATGCAGGCGCTGGAGTGGCTGATCGAGGCCGGCATTTCGCCGAGCCGGCTGATGCCCGGCACCGGCGTCACCGCGCTGCCCGAAACCGTCGAGCTGTCGGCGCATGCGGTCGGGCTGGGCTGCGCCGGGGTGATGGTCCTGCCGTCGTTCTTCTACACCGCTGCCGGCGACAACGGCCAGGCCCGCTACTACACCGAACTGATCGCGCGGGTGGCGAACCCGGCAATGAAGATGATCCTATACCACATCCCGCAGAATTCCGGCGTGCCGGTGAGCCCCGCCTTGACCGCACGGCTGAGCGAGGCGTTTCCCGACACCGTCGTGGCTTACAAGGACAGCGCCGGTGACTGGAACAACACGGCGGCAGTGATTGCTGCGGCGCCCGCGGTCGCGGTCTTCCCGAGCTCGGAAGCACAGCTGACCAAGGGGCTCGCCAATGGTGCCGCGGGCTGCATCTCGGCGACCGTCAACCTCAATGCCGCGGCCATCCGGGCCCTCTACGATCGAGCGATCGCCGGCGAGGACGTTGCCGAGGCGGATGCGGCGGTCAAGGCGTTCCGCAAGATCATCCAGGATGCCGGCCTCATCCCGGCAATGAAGGCCGTGCTGGCGGTGCGCTCCGGTGACCAGCGCTGGCTGACCCTGCGCGCGCCGCACGAGAACGCGACACTCGAAAGTGGTGAAAAACTGCTTGCCGCGCTCGGTCCTTCGGCCGACCACATTGGCCCGAGCTGAGCGGCCCCATGTCGGCTGATCCATCCGTCATCCTGCACACCGACCGGCCAGCCGCTGCGCTGGCCGTGCTCGAGGAGACGCATCCGGATCTGACCGTCCATTGTTGCGACAGCTATGCCGCCCTGCCCGAGCTGATCGGGCGCGTGGCAGCGGAAGTGGTTTATTCCGTTCGCTTCGACGGCACCCCTCGCTATCCGCGCCAGGCGCTTGTCGAAAGCCCGAGCGTGAAATGGGTCTCCGTCGGCGGCTCCGGCACCGATCATCTCGGCAGTTGGGACCCCGAGCGGCTCACTGTGACGAATGCGGCGGGCGTCGCCGCCGGCATGCTGGCGGAATATGCGCTCGGCGCCATGCTGTCCTTCTCGCTTGACCTGCGCGGCTTCGAGCGCCGCCGGCAGGCGCGGCAATGGGGCGGTGGCCGCGTCGAGCCGATCGAAGGCAAGACGGTCTTGATCATCGGCCTTGGCAAGACGGGCACAGCCGTCGCCAGTCGCGCACAGGCAATGGGCATCCGCACGCTCGGCATCCGCGCGCGCCCAAAAGCCATGGACGGCCTCGACGAGGTGCATGGACCGGACGCGCTGCCGACCCTGCTTGGACGCGCCGACTTCATCGTATGCTGCGTTCCGCTGCTGTCCAGCACGCGCGGTCTTCTCGGTGCGGCGGCCTTCGCCGCAATGAAGCCTTCCTCCGTGCTGATCGACATATCGCGCGGCGGCGTCGTCGACGAGGCAGCCCTGCTCGCTGCGCTCGATAACAAGCGGATCAAGGGCGCCGCGCTTGATGTCTTCGCGACCGAGCCGCTGCCGGCGGGCCATCCGCTATGGGGTTACGAGAGCGTTGCCATCACTCCGCATTGCGCGGCGGTCTACGACGGTTGGGATATCAAGTCGGTGCGCATGTTCGCCGACAATCTGAAGCGCTACCGCGGCGGCGCGCCGCTTGAAAATGTCGTCAGTCCGGAACGCGGTTACTGAAGCGAGAGGAAAGCAGTCTCATGACACAGGACAGGCGCGGCGGTGGCCGCAGGGGGAAATCCGGACGCAGCGGCGGGGGCATCGCGCAACTGCTCTGGGAGCAGGTGAAGAACCCCTATCCGCCCATGCAACTGCTCGACGAAGAGCGGATGGAGCGGCTGCACGACACATCGATGCGCATCCTGTCGGAACTCGGCATCCGTGTCATGAGCGATCGGGTGATGGACCTGTTCGCCGACGCGGGCGCCATCGTCGACCGCGAGGAAAAGACCATTCGCATCGACGAAAGCCTGGTGCGCGAGGCGCTGCGGACAGTCCCGTCATCCTTCACGTTGACCAGCCGCAATCCGGAAAAGCAGGTGCATCTCGGCGGCAATTCGCTGGTCTTCGGCCTGGTTGCCGGACCGCCCAATGTACATGACCGCATCAATGGCCGCCGCCAGGGGAATTTGCCCGACTATCAGAACTTCATCCGGCTGGCGCACCACTTCAACGCCATCCACATCATCGGCAACCAGGTTGTGGCGCCGATGGAGCTGCCGGCCAATTCGCGCCATCTCGACACCTACTACGCAAATTTGACGCTCAGCGACCTCTCCTTCCATTGCACGGCGATCGGCAGCGCCAGGGCAATGGATGGGATCAACATGATGGCAATCTCGCGCGGCATTTCCGTCGAGGAGATGCGCACCTCTCCTGGCGTGACGACCATCATATCGATCAACTCGCCGCGGCTGTTCGATGACGCCATGGCGGAGGGCCTGATCGCAATGGCCGAGCACGGCCAGCCTGTAACCGTTACTCCCTTCACCCTGATGGGAGCGATGACGCCGGTGACGCTCGCGGCGGCCCTTTGCCAGCAGAACGCCGAAGCTCTGTTCGGCGTGGTGCTGACGCAGCTCGTCAACCCCGGCACGCCCGTGATGTATGGCGCCTTCACCTCCAATGTCGACATGAAGTCGGGCGCGCCGGCCTTCGGCACGCCGGAGAACGCCAAGGCCAACATCATCGCTGGCCAGTTGGCACGCCGCTACAATCTTCCCTACCGCACCTCGAATGCGAATGCCTCGAACGTGGTTGATCTGCAGGCCGCCTATGAGACGGAAATGGCGACATGGGGCGCGGTGCTGGGTGGCGCCAACTTGGTCTACCACGCTGCGGGCTGGCTGGAGGGCGGCCTGACTGCGTCCTACGAAAAGCTCATTCTCGATGTGGAGATCCTGCAGAACATGATGGAGTTCCTGCGCCCGCTGCCGTTCCAGGAGGACGATCTCGGTTTCGAGGCGATCAAGTCGGTACCGGCCGGCGGTCATTTCTTCGGCGCCGAACACACGATGTCGCGCTACACGACCGCCTTCTACCAGCCGATGCTGTCCAACTGGCAGAACCACGGCGCCTGGGAGGAGGCCGGCGGCAAGGATGCGCTGGAGCGGGCGACGGAGCTCTGGCAACAGGCGCTGCACGACTACGAAGAGCCGGTAATGGACCCCGCGATCCGAGAGGAGCTCGACGCCTATGTCGCACGCCGCCGCGAGGAGATCGCCGCCGATCCCGAAGGTTAGGACCTTTTGCCCGATGCCCTATGATCTCGTCATCCGT
This sequence comes from Mesorhizobium sp. M7A.F.Ca.CA.004.12.1.1, assembly GCF_003997835.1. Classification (NCBI taxonomy): domain Bacteria; kingdom Pseudomonadati; phylum Pseudomonadota; class Alphaproteobacteria; order Hyphomicrobiales; family Phyllobacteriaceae; genus Mesorhizobium; species Mesorhizobium sp. M7A.F.Ca.CA.004.12.1.1. The sequence goes on along the minus strand of NZ_RZRK01000067.1, from coordinate 3,208 downwards.
CACGCGACGCTGATCGCCGGCGACGGATCGAAGCCTCTCGAGGCCGACATCGCCGTCACCGGCGACAGGATCGTCGCCATCGGTCAGCTGGACGATGCAACGGGCAGCGAGGAAATCGACGCCGCGGGTAAGGTGGTCGCACCTGGCTTTATCGACGTGCACACTCATGATGACGGCGCGCTTTTGGCGCCACGTGGCATGGACCCGAAGATCAGCCAGGGCGTGACGACGGTGATCGCCGGCAATTGCGGCGTCAGCCTGGCGCCGTTGCTTCTCAACACGACACCACCGCCGCCCTTCACGCTGGTCGGCGGCCGGGAGAGTTTCCGTTTCGATCGTTTTGCCGACTATGTCGCCGAGCTCAAACGGCGCGGCATCGCCACGAACGCGGCTCTATTGGTCGGCCACACCACTTTGCGCCAGCGCTGCATGCCGGTGACCGACCGTCCGGCCAACGAAGCGGAGACGGTGGCGATGCAGGAGGCGGTGGCCGAGGCGATGGCCGAGGGCGCCTTCGGGCTCAGCACCGGGCTCGACTATCCGCCGGCGGTCAACTCTTCGACCGAAGAGGTCAAGGCACTCGCCGCAACGGCGGCCGACCTCGGCGGCCCCTATGTCACCCATACCCGCAACTATTTCGAGACGATGGACGAGGCGATCGAGGAAGCGATCGACATTGCCGATCATGCCAGCGGCAAGCTGTTCATTTCGCACCATCAATGCACCGGCCGCGCCAATTTCGGCAAGAGCCGTCCGTCCTTGGAAAGAATCGATCAGGCGCGCAAAACGATGGACATCGGCATGGATGTCTATCCCTATGCCGCGAGCTCGACGGTGCTGCGACTGGAGCGCTGCGACACGGGTCTGAAGATCCTCGTCACATGGTCCGATCCGCATCCTGAAATGGCGAGGCGCGAGATCGCCGACATCGCGCGCGAATGGAACTGCAGTGAGCGCGAGGCGGGCCAGCGCCTGCTGCCGGCGGGCGCCGTCTACTTCCAGCTGGACGAGACGGATGTGCGCAACATCATCGCGCACCCGCGCACGATGATCGGCTCGGACGGCCTGCCGCACGATATCCATCCGCATCCGCGCCTATGGGGCACGTTTCCGCGCGTGCTCGGCCATTACGCCAGGGATGTCGGCCTGTTCAGCCTGCAGGAGGCGGTGTTCCGCATGACCGGCCTGCCCGCGCGTGAATTCGGCATCCAGCAACGCGGCCTGCTGGCCGAAGGCAATTTCGCCGACCTCGTCATCTTCGATCCGGCGACGATCATCGACACCGCCACTTTCGAGGAACCGCGCCGGCCCGCCGCCGGCATCGAGCATGTCTTCGTCAACGGCGTGTCCGTGTGGACTGACGGCAAGGCGACCGGATCGCTGCCGGGCACGGTACTCAAGCCCTCAGCTTCAAAGGTTGTCCGAGGCACATGCGGCTGCGGCGCCGATCACAAGGCCTCGTAGATCCGGTCCACCATCTCAAGCGTGTAGACGAACTCAACCGGCCGCGTGCAGCGCCAGCCGTCGAAAGGCTGGCCGGCAAGCGCCTTCAGCGCCTCGGGAAGGCGCAGGATGCCGCCGCCATAGAGCCGGTTGGCCATGTCGAGCATGCCGATGCGGTGCATGGCTTCGCTCATGCTGCCACAGGCCTCCTTGACCAGCCAGACCCTGAACCCCTGATAGACTGCGTCGAACACGCTCTCGGTCACGCAGCTGTCGGTCAGCACCCCGGTCACGATCAGGTTCTCGACCTTGAGGTCGGCAAGCCGTCTTGAAAGGTCGGTGCGGCGAAAGGCGCTCGGCCAGTGCTTGTGGATGACGATGTCGCCGGGCATCGCCGCCACCTCGGCGCAGATCGCGGCGCCATCGCTGCCGGCCACGGCGGAGCGGAATTCCTCGGTCAGGGTTTCCTCCTGCCTTACATAGCCGTCGCGTTCTTCCGGCTGCACCCAGGCTTGCGCATGGATGACGGGCACGCCTGCTGCGCGGGCGGCTTCGATCAGCGCGGCGGCATTGGCGAGCACCGCGTCATAGCCGATGACCGGCCAGGCGGCTCCGGGACGGTACTCGTTTTGCAGATCGATGACGAGCAAGGCGGTCGCGGCAAGGTTCATGGCTGTCCCGGGGGGTTGTCGAAGTGGGTGACGAATTGAAGAAGCAGGCGGATCGCCTGGTCGAGATCGGCGATTTCCATGGCTTCATGCGGGTTGTGGCTGCCATTCTCGTTGCGCACGAAGATCATGGCGGTCGCAATACCGGCGCCGGCAAAGCTTGCCGCATCATGCCCCGCTCCGCTCGGCACATGCGGCGCCGGAATTTGCAGTTCGGCGGCGGCGCGGTCCAGCCTCGCTATCAACGCCGGCGACATCGTCGTCGGCTCCCAGGTGAAGCGCGGTCCGGCCTCGAAGCTGACGCCGCGCTTCTTGCCTACTTCTGTGAAAAGCGCGTGCAGCCTTGCCTCGATCCGGTCCAGCACGGCGGCCTCGGCGCTACGCACATCGAGTGTGAAGCGAAGCTCGCCCAGGACGCGGCTGCCGCCGTGTTGCGCAGGATCGGACTGCACGCGGCCGAAGGTGATGGTGGCTTCATGGCCGTCGCGCTCGAGCGCGTCCCATTCCGCTTCAAGGCCGGCGACCAGATCGGCAAAGCCGAGCACGCTGTCATGCCGGGCGAAGCGCGGCTCGGCGCCGGAATGCGCGTAGGCGCCGAGGCAGGTCGCGTCGACATAGCGAAACCCGCCGGCGATCCCGGTGACGATGCCGACCGGCGCGCCGGATGCGACAAGGCGTGGTCCCTGCTCGATATGCACTTCGACGAAAGCCGCGATCCGTCCGGCATCGATGCCCGGCACGCCGCGCTGCACGGCATCAGGGTCGAAACCTTCCTCCAGCATATGGTCAGCCAGCGTGCGTCCGCTGTCCGACCGCTTCGCTTCCAGCGCTATCGGCTCCAGCAGGCCGACAGCTGCCTGGCTGCCGGGATAGGACAGCGGAAACCAGACCGCTTCCTCGGCGCGGGTCGCCAGCACGATCAGGTCGCGCGGCAATTGGATGCCTTGCCCGACCAGTTCGGCCATCACGGCCAGCCCTGCCACCACACCCGCGGCGCCGTCGAAATTGCCGCCATGCGGCACGCTGTCGAGATGCGAACCGAGAACGATCATCGGCAAATCCGGATTACGGCCCTTCAGCGTCAAATAGAGATTGCC
>NZ_RZRK01000679.1:0-3362 GCF_003997835.1 Mesorhizobium sp. M7A.F.Ca.CA.004.12.1.1 | reverse complement strand
GAGCGGCAGGCCCTTGGCGTCGAGCCCGGCGGGTACGGCGATGCCCGGCAGGCCGGCCATGTTCACCGTGACGGTGAAGATGTCATTGAGGTACATCTTGACCGGATCGGCAGCCATGTCCTCATCGGCGACGCCGAAGGCGGCGGAAGGCGTTGCCGGGGTCAGGATGACATCGACGCCGGCGGCGAAGACCGTCTCGAAATCCCGCTTGATCAGATTGCGCACCTTCTGCGCCTGCAGATAGTAGGCGTCGTAATAGCCGGCCGACAGCACATAGGTGCCGATCATGATGCGGCGCTTGACCTCGCGGCCGAAACCGGCGGCGCGGGTCTTCTCATACATGTCGACGATATCCTTGCCCGGCACGCGCAATCCGTAGCGGACGCCATCATAGCGGGCGAGGTTGGACGAAGCCTCGGCGGGCGCCACGATATAGTAGGCAGGCAGCGCGTACTTCGTATGCGGCAGGGAAATGTCAACGATCTCAGCGCCGGCGTCCTTCAGCCAGGCAATGCCCTTCTGCCACAGCGCTTCGATCTCTTCGGGCATGCCGTCGACGCGGTATTCCCTGGGAATGCCGACCTTCATGCCCTTGATGGGCTTGCCGATCACCGCCTCATAATCCGGCACTGGCCGGTCGACCGACGTCGTGTCCTTCGGATCGACTGATGCCATCGACTTCAACAGGATCGCGGCATCGCGCACGTCGCGCGCGATCGGGCCGGCCTGGTCGAGCGACGAGGCGAACGCGACGATACCCCAGCGCGAGCAGCGGCCATAGGTCGGCTTGATGCCGACCGTCCCGGTGAAGGCGGCCGGCTGGCGGATCGAGCCGCCAGTGTCCGTCGCGGTCGCGCCGGCGCACAGGAAGGCGGAGACTGCCGTGGCCGACCCGCCGGAAGAGCCACCCGGCACCAACTGCGCATTGTCCAGGCTGCGCACGGCCCTCGTGCCGCCGGCCGAGACGAAGCCGCCATCGCCCTGATGCGTCGTCGGCATCACCGCAGTATCGAGGCGCGAGCGCCGCCACGGATTGATGACCGGACCATAGTAGGACGTCTCGTTGGACGAACCCATGGCGAACTCGTCCATGTTGAGCTTGCCGAGCATAACGGCGCCGTCGGCCCACAGATTTGACGTAACGGTCGATTCGTAGCGCGGCTTGAACCCGTCGAGCACATGGCTGCAAGCCTGCGTGTGGACGCCTTCGGTGCCGAACAGGTCCTTGATCCCCAACGGAATGCCTTCCAGCGCACCGCCCTCGCCCTTGACCAGCCTGGCGTCGGACGCCTTGGCCATGTCGCGCGCCTTGTCGCCGGTCACGGCGACATAGGCATTGAGCGCCGGATTGGCGCGCTCGATAGCGCCGAGATAGGCCTCGGTGATCTCGGTCGCGGTGATTTCCTTGCCGCGCAGCTTGGCGCGGGCCTGTGAAATCGTCAGCTGGGTCAGGTCGCTCATCAAAGGCTCTTTTCGTAAAACACCGACCACTCAGAATCGGGATAATCCAGCACCGGGCCGCAACGCGAAAACCCGGCGCGTTCGTAGACTGTCCACGCCGCGGGATGACGATCGCCCGTCTCCAGCACCAGTCGCTTCAGTCCCTCGTTGCGCGCCAGCGCCTCGACCCGCTCAACGATTTTCGCGCCGATCTTCTGGCCGCGATGCGACGGCCTGATATACATGCGCTTGACCTCGCCAATGGCGCCGTCATGACGCTTCAGCGCGCCGCAGCCGATGGCCAGGCCTTTATCGCGGGCGATGAAAACCGTCGTGTCCTGACCGGCCATCTGCTCAACCGTCAAATGGTAGCAATGCTCCGGCGGCGTCAGTTCGAGCAAGGTCTCGTTGAGTTCGGTGACCAGCCCGCGCAGGTCGTCCTGGAGCGGCGTCTCAATGGCGATCTCGATTGCCATCGGCGGACTTACTCCACGACCTTCGGCACGAGGAAGAAATTCTCTTCGGTCGCCGGCGCGTTGACGACGATGTCGGCCGCCTTGCCGCCGTCGGTGACGACATCGCTGCGCTTCTTCATGTCCATCGGCGTCACCGAGGTCATTGGCTCGACACCGGAAACATCGACCTCGTTCAGCTGCTCGACGAAGCCCAGAATGGCGTTCAGCTCGCCGGTCATCCGTTCGGCATCCTCTTCGCTCACCGCGATGCGGGCGAGATGCGCGACGCGCTTCACTGTCTGAAGATCTACGGACATGTTTTTGCCTCGGGGAAAACCAGTTCGGGCTATAGCGGCGCCGCGCGCGCTGCGCAACATGCATCGTGCGAGAGGCCAGGCTGTGGCGGCGGCCCGCTCGTCGGCTCTCAGAATACGTCTATGGCAGGGCAACGCCCTCGCACAGATAGTAGCTGCCGCTGTTGCCGCTTGCTTCGCTTTCGTCGTCGACGGGCCGAACCGACACGAGATCGATCTGCTTCGCGTTCATTTGCGTCACCGAGAGAACGTCGGGAAAGACATAACCCGGTTCCTGGCAGATGGCCGTCACCGCCCAGCTCGGCGAAGCCGTCGCCTTGCTGATCTGCAGAAACTCGCAATTGTATTCGACGCTTTGCAGGCCGTACGCCGAAAGCACGATGTTGCCGGCGTCGATCAGCGTTTGCAGCGTGCCCTTCTTGGCCTGTTTGCAAAGCTCCTCGGACTGAAGGTAGATGCCTTCGATGAAATCATCCGCAGCGAGCGCGGGCGACGCCGCGACCAGTATGGAAACGCAAAAAGATTGCCTCAAAGCCATGGTTTTATTCCATTTTGGCTGCTTCTAAATCGTAATCGTCTCGCCAATCTTGGGCAAAGCCACCTTGATGCCGGATCCTTCCAGGCCGGCCTCGAACTTGTCGGCGGTCGGATCGATCATCGGAAAGGTGCCGAAATGACAGGGAACCACGGTGTCGAATTTGAAGAAGCGCCGGCAGGCAAGTGCCGCCACCGCGCCGCCCATGGTGAAGCGGTCGCCGATCGGCACCAGGCCGATCTTCGGCTCGTGCAGCTCGTTGATCAGCGCCATGTCGGAAAAGATGTCGGTGTCGCCCATGTGGTAGAGCGTCCTGTCTTCCGGGAAATGCAGGACGAGGCCGCCCGGATTGCCGAGATAGGTGTTCTGGCCACCTTCGCCGGGGAACGAGGATGAATGCAGCGCCTGGACGAAAGTGGTGGTGAAGCCGCCGCAATCGACGGTGCCGCCGATGTTGCCCGGGTTGATCTTCTTGTCGCTGGCGCCCTTGCCGACCAGGTACATGCAGATCTCGAAATTGGCGACTAGCTGGGCGCCGCTTTTGCCAAGCACTTCCAGCGCGCCGCTGATGTGGTCGCTGTGGCCATGCGTCAGCAGTACATGCGTGATTCCCTCCGC
>NZ_RZRK01000678.1:0-3363 GCF_003997835.1 Mesorhizobium sp. M7A.F.Ca.CA.004.12.1.1 | reverse complement strand
ATCTCCAGCGTCTGCACCAAAAGGCCGGGTTCGGTCTCGTTCGGGTTAACCGAAGTGACGCCGGCGTTGACATCGAGCATGGTGGCGCCGCAGGCTGCCTGCTCGAGTGCGTCCCGGATGACGGTGTCGAAATTGCCCGCGATCATCTCGGCGGCCAGCTTCTTGCGGCCGGTCGGGTTGATGCGTTCACCGATCACGCAGAACGGCTGATCGAAGCCGATGATGATTTCTCGTGTCGCCGAGGCGACGATGGTACGGGTCATGGAATTCTCTCCGCCGTGATATAAAGATTTCTTTATATCGTTATCTGCTTTCGTTCAAGCGAATGGGTGGCCGTCCGCGCCGTCAATGCGCGGTCTTCACCATGTCCACCTGCGTTTCGGTAATGTCGTCGTGCAAGATGCTGTCGAGCCGGTCGGCGACGAGCTGATCGTCGCGGCGGATCTCACGTTTCCACGGCTGGCGGCCCTTCAGCACGCCCGATTCATCGACGATCTCGGCGACATATTCCTCCTGCCGGTAGGCCATCACATGGACGCCGGAAACGCCTGATATTTCCTTCACCTCGTTGATGATGTCGATGCAGAGTTGCTTGCCTTCCTTTTTCTGGTCCTGGGCGCCTTCCAGCCGCTTGATGACAGAATCGGGAATATGGATGCCCGGCACGTTCGAGCGGATCCACTTGGCCGTCTTGGCCGAGGCCAGCGGCCCGACGCCAACCAGGATGAAGCATTTTTCGGTGTAGCCGAGGTCGCGCACCTTTTGCATGTAGCTGCGGAACATCGGCACGTCGAAGCAATACTGGCTCTGCACGAATTGCGCGCCGGCGGCGATCTTCTTGCCCAGCCGATGCGGCCGGAAGTCGATCGGCGGCGCGAATGGGTTGATCGCGGCTCCGAGGAAAAGCTGCGGTGGCGTCGTCAGCTTGCGGCCGGACAGGAACTTGCCATTGTCGCGCATGATGCGGCAGGTCTCGAGCAGCGACATGCAGTCGAGGTCGAACACCGGCTTGGCGCCGGGCTGGTCGCCGGCCTGCACACCGTCTCCGGTCAGGCACAGCATGTTGGCGACGCCCATCGCGGCCCCGCCCAGCACGTCGCCCTGGATGGCGATGCGGTTCTTGTCGCGGCAGGCGATCTGCATGATCGGCGCATAGCCCATGCGGGTCAAAAGCGCGCAGATACCGACCGACGACATGTGGCAATTGGCGCCCGAGGCGTCGACGGCGTTGATGGCATCGACCCAGCCGTCGAAGATCTTGGCGCGGTTATAGACGTCTTCCGGATCGGCGCTGTCGGGCGGGTTGAGCTCGGTGGTGACGGCGAACTCGCCGCGCCGCAGGACGCGCTCCAGCCGGCCGCGCGAGGTGTGGCCGGGCAGGGGTTCGAGCGGCAGGTGGATGCCGGCCGGGTTCTCGTCGATCTGGCGTCCGATCATGCCGGTGCCCCGGTGTTTGCCGTCTCATTTTTGGCGGCAGCGGCCGCTTCGCGTGCGGCGGCCGCCTGCGCGGTCACCCGCAGCCAGGCCGATGTTTCGCGCAGCGACTGGTCGACCGGCTTCTGCACGGTCAGGATCCTGTCGCCGTGCACCATGTTCTGCGAGCCTTCCCAGGCTTTGACCCAGACGCAGGGCATATCGGGCTCGACCTCGCAATTGCCGTTGGCGCGGACGCCGCCGCAAGGACCGTTGCGCAATTGCTTGGGGCAGTTCATCGGGCACGACATGCCGGTCGAGGACAATATGCACTGGCCGCACATGCGGCAGTCGAACATGAAGCCCTTGACGCGCTTCTCGACGAATTTGATCGGCCCTTCGACGCGGCCGTAACCTATGCCCTTCCACAAGGGATGGAGGAGCAGGAACATGTCGGCGAATTTGGCGTAGAACCATTCGAGTAATCGCGAGTGCCGCACAGACCATAATCTGACCGCAAAGGAACGCTGCACGCGCCGCTGCGGCGATACGTCGGCCGGCTTGTAGTCGGATTTCGGCGCTGCCTTTTTGACCAGAGTGGCCTGGGTAACCGGCTGGACAACCCTTTGGCCATCCTTGGCAGGAATGGTTTCAGACATTTTCTTTGCCGCCTGCCTTGACCAGGGCGACCAGCCGCTCGCGGTCGTATTTCGTGTCGATATCGTTGAATGCCTTCTCGACCTCGGCTTCGAGGTCATCGCCGACCGGGACGGGATCGGCCTTGCGCCATTCGGCCAGATAATCGTCGGTGCCGCCGGCGCCAGTGCGCATCGCGCACATGTCGATCGCCTCGGTGAAGCGCAGCGGCAGCTCGCGCTTGGCGTTCTGCCGGCCCTTTTTGACGATGATTTGGGCTGGGATGTCGCGCCAGTAGACGACGATCAGATCGGCCATGAATTCTCACTCCTCGTTCTGCGAGCATTGCCGGAAGCGCAGTGGGGCCGCTTGTTATGGGACGACGCGCGCGCATTCAAAAGCGACGCATTTGGATGTCGTAAAATGAAAGGTGTGATTATTCGTTTCCGGCGTCTGCCGGCGCCCGGTTCGAGGCGTCGGAAAAGCCGGCTCACGGCGTGCGGATCCTGACGAGGAATGCGCTACCAGATGCCGGTTCTCAGGCCAGTCCAGAGATAGAACCAGATCGTCGGATGATACCATTGCTGTGATGGCAGACCGGGGTCGACGGTGGTGATTTTTCCGGCCAGAACATCGCTGACCGCCTCGACGCAGATGTCGCGCGAGAACGCGGCCTGGCGCAACGCGTAGCTGGAGATGGTGTCGCCGCGTTTCGGTTGACCGCGCACCTGTTTCAGCACGGCGCCCGTATCGACGCCGGCATCGACCAGATGCACGGTGGTGCCGAAATTCTGCGGGTCGCCTGACGTCAACGCCCAGTAGCCACCGTTCATGCCGCGGTATTTCGGCGTGATGCCGGCGTGATAGTTGAGCACCGGGCAAGGCATCCGGGCAAGCATGTCCTTCGACAACAGCCTGCAGCCATTAAGCAGGACAACGCCAGGCTGGATCTTCTTGATCGCTTCGAGGCATTCCGGCCCGTTGGCTGAGGCGACATGGATGATTTCCTGATCCCGCCGCGGCTCGACCTCGAGCTTTTCCTCGGCAATCAGCCGGGCGGCATGGCTGGCGAGAAGCCGTTTGCCCAGTCTGCTGAGCACCATCGTGCCAAGTTGGCCGATGGCGGAGATCCAGCCCTGGCGGCGAGCCCGGCCGCGAAGCAATTGCTTTTTGGATTCAGGCGTTTCGAGGATGACGCTGACAGGGCCGACGCGGTCGGTGATCGCGTTGACGATAGCCCAGACATGCTGGTCGCCTCCGGTGACGACCACGATCCGCGTACTGGATTCTGATGCTGCCATGGATCTTGCCCCC
>NZ_RZRK01000677.1:0-3369 GCF_003997835.1 Mesorhizobium sp. M7A.F.Ca.CA.004.12.1.1 | reverse complement strand
ATGGTGGCGCAGGCATCCGATACGCAGGTGACAAGATAGCCGCGGTCGGCGCCGTCGCGCACCGTCATGTCGACGCATTGATCGGTCAGCACGCCGACCACGACGAGATAGCGGATGCCGAGGTTCTTGAGGAGATAGTCGACATTGGTCGAGTTGAAGATGCCGGACGACGTCTTCGGCAGCATGATCTCGTCGCCGACCGGCGCCAGCGCCGGCACCGGCAGACCCTCCGGGAGGCTGGGCGCGACATGGATCGGCGTCAGCTTGTGGTCGAGCGAGCGGTCACGGCCGTCTTCGGTCAGGCTCTGGATGATGGTGTGCAGCACCTCGACGCCATTGGCCCGCGCAGCGGCCAGCAGGCGCTCCTGGTTGGGGATCGTCTGTGACGATGTCTGCCGGTAGAAATAGTGATCGGGCCCACGCTCCGGATGCGACGGATCTGCGCCCGGCTCCAGCCAGATGCGCTGCATGTCGACGAGCAGCAGGGCCGTTTCGCCGGCACGGAAGGCTTCGTCTCGTTTGGGTAGGGCCTGGGTCATGCTTTGTCGTCCTGCTTTGCTGATTTGGGTCCCGGCGTCTTGCGGGGTCCGGGTATCTTGCGCGCGCCGTTCTCTTGCGGGTCGCTGTCGAGTGTCACGGCATTGGCATGTCGCACCCTTTCGAGCCGCTCAATGCGGGCGCGCGCGTCGTCGCCCAGCGTCGAAACGATATGGGCGACCAGCGCCTCCATCTGGGCGATTGCCGGCGCCAGCGTGTCATAGGGCGAGGCGACTTCGAGCGGGCTGACGATGGTGACTTCGGCGAGGTCTGATATCGGCGACAGCCATTGGTCGGTGAACAGGACGATGCGCACATCGAGCGCCGCCGCTTGGCTCGCATAGGCCATGACGTCGAGCTGGTAGCGGCGGTAGTCGAACACGACGAGCACGTCGCGCCGGTCGAGGTCGGCGAGCGTGTCGAAAGTCTGTGGAGAAAGCACGCCGAGATCGCGAACCCCGGAGCGAAACTGCACGAGATAGCCGGCCAGCATGCCGGCGATGTGACGGCTGAACCGGCCGCCGACCATCACAATCTCGCCCTTGACCTCCATCAGCAGGCGGGCCGCCCGCTCGTATGTCTGGATGGGTGTCGCGGCGGTGGCTTTCTGCAAGGCCGTGGTGACGCTGTCGAGATAGGCCAGCACGGCGCTGTCGTTGGAGCCGCTCTGCCGCTTGGCCTCCATCATCAGCAGCGGCGAGTGCAGTCTTGCCTCGACTTCGGCCAGAAGCTTCGCCTGGAAATCCGGAAACCCTTCATAGCCGAGCTTGACGACCAGTCTCACCACGGTCGGATCGCTGACGCCAGCGCGCCGGGCGAGCGATGAGGCGGTGCCGAGGCCGGAGGTCGGATAGTCCGTCAACAGCAGTCGGACGATCTTCTCTTCCGACGGCGTCAGCGCAAGATCCCCGCGCATCAGAACATCGCGTATCGCCATGGGCCTCCCCGAAATCCGTGTTCTCTTGTTTTGTCGAGTTTATTACAGAGATTTAAATCTTGGTCAACAATGAAGAGATGTTGACATTGCGTGATCGCTGGCCCTACCTTGTCGGAAAGCAGCCAAGAGACTGTGGGGAACAGCCATGCGAAACGGAAGCGACGTCATCGTCGTCGGTGCCGGCATTGTCGGATCGAGCGCCGCCTATCATCTGGCCAAGGCCGGTGTGAAGGTCACATTGGTCGAGCAGACCCATCCCGCCGGCGGCCCGTCGGGCAAATCGTCGGCGCTGCTGCACGCCTTCTACCTGATGCCGGAATTGTCGCAGCTTTCCATACGTGGCCGCGAGATCCTGGTGTCGCTGCCGGAAATCGCGGGCGAAGGCTCTTTCGTCACCGAAATCGGCATGATGTGGGTCTGCGGCAACGACAACAAGGTGAGTTGGACGGCGGCGGCCGAACGCATCCGCGGCGAGGGCGCGCGCATCGAGACATTGTCGCCGCAGGCCTTTGCCGACGCGGCACCCGGCTTTGCCCTGGACAATGTCGCAATGGCGCTGTGGGAGCCGGAATATGGCTACGCCGATGCCTTCGGCGCCACCAACGCCATCGCCCGTGCCGCCCGCGCCAACGGTGCCAGGATCATGCAGAACACGCTGGTCGAGAGCCTTCAACGGCAGGGCGACCGCATCACCGGCGTCACCTTGACCGATGGAACGGTGCTGGAAGCCGGTACCGTCGTCCTGGCCGCCGGGCCGTGGACGCGCCGCCTGCTGGCGACGGTCGGCCTCGATCTGCCGCTGCATGTCGAGCGCCATCCGATGGCCGTCCTCGACGCAGCCGGCAAGGCAAGGCAGGTCATGCCTTTCGCCTGGTGCGACGACATTTCCTGCAACTATGCACGGCCTGACAATGACGGCGTCATCCTGGCCGGCACCTGGGCTGGTGGCGGCACCGGCCTGCGCCACGAACATGCGGGCCGCCCGCGTTTGGTCCAAAATCCTGATGATTACATGGAAGGTGTCGAGGAGCAGGAATCGGTCGAGATTCTGGAGACCTTCGCTGGCAGAGTCCCTGCCATGGCCGAGCTTGGCATCCGGCCCGGCTATGCCGGACTCTACGACATGAGCCCCGACGATCTGCCGGTCATCGGCGCCATGCCTGACGTCGAAGGGCTGGTCGTTTCGGCGGGATCCTCCGGCCACGGCTTCAAGACCGGGCCGGCAGTCGGCGAGGCGGTGGCCAGGCTGGTCACCGAAGGCGCGCAACCGATCCTGGCGCCGTTTTCACCCGATCGCTTCAGGGCCGCGTAATGGCGTCGGTGACGATGAGCGAGAGCAAGCCCAGTGGCTTCATGCCGGCCGCGTTTCGCAACGCCACTGCCGATGCCCTGTGCATGGTCGCGGTGCTGCTGCTGGTGGCGCTTGCCGCCTTCATCTTTGGCAGCGCCGCCATGCAACGTGTGGTCACCTATGCCGCGATCATGCTGACGGCGGTGCTTGGCCTGCAGATATTCTCTGGCAACAGCGGCATCGTCTCGTTCGGTCAGGCCGCCTTTGTCGGCCTTGGCGCCTACGCCACCGGCATCCTCACCATGCCGACCGCCTTGCAACGAACGGCGCTGCGCGACCTGCCGCAATTCCTCGCCGGGTATCAACTCTCCTTCTTCGCGGCGCTGGCCGTCGTCCTTGCGCTCGCGGTCATCGTCGGCCTGTTGACCGGCACGCCGCTGCTCAGGCTTTCCGGATCGAGCGCTTCGATCGCAACGCTTGCCATGCTGATCATCGTCTACACGCTGCTGGTGGCCGGGCGCGAGGTCGGGCTGTGGACGGCTGCCGCTGTCGCTTCGATGGCGCTGGTGGCGGCAAGGCCGAAGGAGGTTTCGCGAAACAGCCT
>NZ_RZRK01000676.1:0-3370 GCF_003997835.1 Mesorhizobium sp. M7A.F.Ca.CA.004.12.1.1 | reverse complement strand
AGGCCGAGCGCGAGGTGATCCATTCGCTTCCCGTCGGTTTCTCGCTCGATGCCGAACGCGGCGTGCGCGATCCGCGCGGCATGGTCGGCGACGCACTCGGCGTCGACATGCATGTGCTGACCGGCGACGCCGCGCCGATGCGCAATCTGGAGCTTTCCATCAACCGTTCGCATCTGTCGGTCGAGCGCATGGTGGCGACGCCCTATGCCAGCGGCCTGGCGGCCTTGGTCGACGACGAGCTGGAAATGGGCGCGGCCTGCATCGACATGGGCGGCGGCACGACGACGATCTCGGTGTTTTCGGAAGGCAAGTTCGTCCATGGCGACGCCATCGCCATCGGCGGCAACCACGTCACGATGGACATGGCCAAGGGGCTGTCGACCTCGCTCGATGCCGCCGAACGGCTGAAGGTGATGCATGGCTCGGCACTGCCGGGCAGCGCCGACGACCGCGACCTGGTCTCGATCCAGCCGATCGGCGACGACGGTGACGTGCCCTTGCAGATCCCGCGCTCGGTGATGACGCGCATCGTGCGCGCCCGCATCGACGAGACGCTCGAACTGCTGCGCGACCGGCTGAACAAGTCCGGCTATGGCAATGCAGTGGGCAAGCGTGTGGTTCTTACCGGTGGCGCCAGCCAGCTTGCCGGCCTGCCGGAGGCGGCGCGCCGCATCCTGGGACGCAATGTGCGCATCGGCCGCCCGCTCGGCGTGGCCGGTCTGCCGGAAGCGGCGAAGGGGCCGGCCTTCTCGGCTGCGGTGGGGCTTCTGATCTATCCGCAGATGGCGAGCTTCGAGAGCCATCCGGCGAAAGGAATTTCCGGTCTCAAAATGACCGGAACGGGCGGAAAACTGCATCGCATGAGTCAGTGGTTGAGAGACAGTTTCTAAAATTGACGGGGACAGCCCCATAGGCGGCCGCGGCGGCGAAGCGGCGTGAAAGGCAAAGGACGGAGACAATGACCATCAATCTGCAAAAGCCGGACATCACCGAGCTTAAGCCGCGCATCACCGTGTTCGGTGTCGGCGGCGGCGGCGGCAATGCCGTCAACAACATGATCACCGCCGGTCTGCGCGGTGTCGAGTTCGTGGTGGCCAACACCGACGCGCAGGCGCTGACCATGTCGAAGGCCGGCCGCCTGATCCAGCTCGGCGCGCATGTCACCGAAGGCCTTGGCGCCGGCTCGCAGCCGGAAGTCGGCCGTGCGGCGGCGGAAGAGTGCATCGATGAAATCCTCGATCACCTGACCAACACCCATATGTGCTTCGTCACCGCCGGCATGGGCGGCGGCACCGGCACCGGTGCTGCTCCGGTCGTTGCCCGCGCAGCGCGCGAAAAGGGCATCCTCACCGTCGGCGTCGTCACCAAGCCGTTCCACTTCGAAGGCCAGCGCCGCATGAAGACAGCGGATTTCGGCATCGAGGAATTGCAGAAATGCGTCGATACGCTGATCGTCATCCCCAACCAGAACCTGTTCCGGCTGGCCAATGACAAGACCACCTTCGCCGATGCCTTCGCCATGGCCGACCAGGTGCTCTATTCCGGTGTCGCCTGCATCACCGACCTGATGGTCAAGGAAGGCCTGATCAATCTCGACTTCGCCGACGTCCGTTCCGTCATGCGCGAGATGGGCAAGGCGATGATGGGCACCGGCGAGGCTTCCGGCGAGGGCCGCGCGATGGCCGCCGCCGAAGCGGCGATCGCCAACCCGCTGCTCGACGAGACATCGATGAAGGGCGCCAAGGGCCTGCTGATCTCGATCACGGGCGGCCGCGACCTGACGCTGTTCGAAGTCGACGAAGCGGCGACCCGTATCCGCGAGGAAGTCGACCAGGACGCCAACATCATCCTGGGCGCCACTTTCGACGAGGAACTCGAAGGCGTCATCCGCGTCTCGGTGGTTGCCACCGGCATCGACAAGTCGGCGGCTGAAATCGCCGCCGCGCCGATCTCGATCCGCACGGCGCCTCCGAAGCCGGCCAGCCGCCCGGCGGCTCAGATCGCGGAGGTTCGTCCGGCGCCTGTCCAGCAGGCGGCATACGAGCCACGCGCTATCGACCCGGTCGCGGAAGCCATCCATCTGGCCGAAGCCAATGCGGCGGCCATGGCGCAGGCGCGCCCGGCCCCGGTCGCCCACGCTGAAGATTTCCGCCCGCAGAGCAAGATCTTCCAGGCGCCGCCCGCCCAGCCGATGCCGCAGCCGGTGGTCCAGCAGATGCAGCCGGCCCCGCAGCCGCGCGAGATGCTGCAGCGCGAGGCGCCGCAGCCGGTTGCCATGGCGCCGCAGCGCATGCCGCGCGTCGAGGACTTTCCGCCGGTCGTCAAGGCCGAGGTGGATGCCAAGAGCCGCCCGGTCGACCACGAGAACAACAGCGGACCGATGGGCCTGCTGAAGCGCCTGACCAATGGCCTGACCCGTCGCGAGGAAGAACCCGCACGGCTGCAGCCGGCGCAGCCGCGCGAGCCCAAGCTGCGCCAGGCCGCGCCCGAAGTGCGCCGTCTCGCCAGCCAGGATGCGCAGCTCTATGCGCCGCGCCGCGGCCAGCTCGACGATCAGGGCCGCCTGACGCCGCAGGTGAGGACGACTCAGGAAGACGATCAGCTGGAGATTCCGGCGTTCCTGCGCCGCCAGGCCAACTGATTGGTAAACGGACTGTAACATTTGTTAACAGGCAAGCGAGGAATCGCTTGCCTGTTAATGTTTTAAATGATGTGATTTCAACGACTTACCAAGTCGCACTCGTTCCATTTTGCGGTTACACAGAGTAAGAAACCGTGATTTGGAGTCTCCCTGACGGGACATTATCTTCGCTGCCTACCATCATCGGTTTGCCGGGATTTCGGGGGAAGTCACCCTGCCAGCCGATTCACACAAGAGCCGCGCCCTCGGGCTGGAGAAGCGGACCTAGGCATTACGGGCTTATGGGGATTGTCTTGCACGACTATCAGACGACATTGAAGACGCGCGCGTCGCTTACCGGCACCGGCGTCCACAGCGGCAAGGAAGTGTCCATCAGCTTCGTGCCCGCGGATGCCGACACCGGCATCGTTTTCCAGCTTTTCAACGGTGCGGAACAGGGCCGCGAGTTTCGTGCCCTGGTTTCGGAAGTCGGCGCTACCGACCTGTGCACCATGCTTGGTGATCCCGCCGGCGAGCATATCGCCACGGTCGAGCACATCATGGCGGCGCTGTTTGGGCTCGGCATCGATAATGTCGCTGTCGAGATCGATGGTTCCGAGGTTCCTATCTTCGATGGCAGCGCCATGGCGTTCGTCGAAGCCATCGATCAGGCGGGTATCGAGACGCTCTCGGTCAAGCGGCGCTATATCAGGGTCATCAAGCCGGTCCGCATCGAGAACGGCGCCTCGT
>NZ_RZRK01000675.1:0-3375 GCF_003997835.1 Mesorhizobium sp. M7A.F.Ca.CA.004.12.1.1 | reverse complement strand
ATCCTGTTCGATGGACGTACCTTCCATACCATCGCCGGCGTCGAGCCGAGGCTGAAGGACCGTACGCTGACAGTGAATGGCGTGTCGAAGGCCTATGCCATGACCGGCTGGCGGATCGGCTATGCCGGCGGGCCGGAACCGCTGATCCGCGCCATGGCCACCGTGCAGAGCCAAAGCACGTCGAACCCGTCATCCATCTCGCAGGCCGCGACCATTGCCGCACTGGAAGGTCCCCAGGACTTTCTTCGCCCTCGGGCGCTCGAATTCCAGGCTCGGCGCGACCGCGCTCTGGAGCTGCTGCGCAAGATTCCCGGCCTTACCTGCCAGACGCCCGAGGGCGCCTTCTATCTCTATCCCAATTGCTCGGCCCTGATCGGCCGTCGTCGCCCCGACGGCACTCCCATCGGCAGCGACGATGATTTCTCGCTTTACCTGCTCGATCAGGCGCGGGTCGCGGTGGTGCAGGGCTCTGCCTACGGGCTGTCGCCGCATTTCCGCATTTCCATAGCCACGTCGATGGATCTGATCGAAAAAGCGATCGGGCGAATCGCCAAGGCTGTCGAAGCGCTGCGATAGGGTCGGCGATGGATCTCGACTTCGTCCAGAAGCTGATCGAATTTGTCTCGCGTTCGCCCATTGCCGAACTGGAGATCGAGCGCAATGGCGTTCGCATCCGCATGTCCAGGCAGATGGCGCCGGCGCAATCCGCGTCGCAAGCGCAATCTGCGTCGCAGTCGGGGCCAGCCGCCGTCCCTGCCGTCTTCACAAATCCGGCTTCGACATCTCCGCCCATCGCACGCTATTCGATCCGCGCGCCGCTGACGGGCGTGTTCTACCGCTCCGGCACCGAAGGTGAACCGCCGCTCGCTTCGGTTGGCGATATGGTCGTGGAAGGGCAGAAGGTTGGTGTCCTCGAAGCCATGAAGACGTTCAATGTCGTGGAATCCGATCGCGCTGGGCGGATCGTCCAGATCGCGTTCGACGACCATGCCGCGGTGCAGTCCGGCGATGTGCTGTTCGTTCTCGAAGATTTGGGCTGAGGCGATGTTCGACACCGTCCTTATCGCCAATCGTGGTGAAATCGCGCTGCGCATCCTGCGCGCCTGCCGCGACCTCGGATTGAAGACGGTGGCGGCGCACTCGGAAGCGGATGCGAGCCTTCGACATGTCGCGCTGGCGGACAGGGCGATCTGCATCGGACCGGCGGCCGCGACGGAGAGCTATCTCAACATCGCCGAGATCATCGCGGCCGCGCAACTTACCGGCGCCGGCGCGATCCATCCGGGCTATGGTTTCCTCTCGGAAAACGCCGCCTTCGCCGAGGCTGTTGAGAATGCCGGTCTCATCTTCATCGGGCCGTCCGCGGCGGCGATCCGCACCATGGGCGACAAGGTCTCCGCCAAGCGCACGATGATCGCCGCCGGCGTTCCCTGCGTTGCAGGGTCGGAGGGTGCGCTGCCGCAGGACGAGCAGGCAGTGCGCGCCATTGCCGAGGCCATCGGCTATCCGGTCATCGTCAAGGCAGCGGGCGGCGGCGGCGGGCGCGGCATGCGCATCGTGCGCGAGCAGCACGCCCTGATGGAAGCCGTTTCAATGGCGGTGAAAGAGGCGGACCGGGCGTTCGGCAACCCGCAAGTCTATCTGGAAAAATTCCTCGAGCATCCGCGCCATATCGAGATCCAGATTCTGGCGGACAAGCATGGCAGGGCGGTCTGGCTCGGCGAGCGGGATTGCTCCATGCAGCGCCGCCACCAGAAGATCATCGAGGAGGCGCCGGCGCCCGGCATCGCCCGCGAGGCGGTTGCCGAGATCGGCGAGCTGTGTGCCCAGGCATGC
The DNA here is from genome assembly GCF_003997835.1 of Mesorhizobium sp. M7A.F.Ca.CA.004.12.1.1. Classification (NCBI taxonomy): domain Bacteria; kingdom Pseudomonadati; phylum Pseudomonadota; class Alphaproteobacteria; order Hyphomicrobiales; family Phyllobacteriaceae; genus Mesorhizobium; species Mesorhizobium sp. M7A.F.Ca.CA.004.12.1.1. Next base: position 1,539 of record NZ_RZRK01000675.1, on the reverse strand, counting down.
CTGACCATCGGCTATACAGGCGCGGGCACATTCGAATTCCTCTACGAGGACGGGCGCTTCTCTTTCATCGAGATGAACACCCGCGTGCAGGTGGAGCATCCCGTCACGGAACTTGTCACCGGCATCGATATCGTGCGCGAGCAGATCCGCATCGCCCGGGGCGAACCCCTGTCGTTCAGCCAGGAAGACATCCGCATCCAGGGCCACGCCGTCGAATGCCGCATCAACGCTGAAGATCCATACAGCTTTCGCCCGCATCCGGGCCGGGTCGAGCGCTGGACGCCGCCCGGAGGTCCCGGAATCCGCGTCGAATCGCATCTCTACTCCGGCTACACCGTCCCGCCGCACTACGATTCATTGGTGGCCAAGCTGCTGGCGCATGGCGTGACGCGAGCCGAGGCGATCCGGCGCATGAGCGGCGCGCTGGGCGAGATGGAGGCTGTCGGCATCGCCACCAACGCGCCGCTGCACGGCCTCCTGATGGACGAGCCCGGCTTCGCTGCCGGCGGCTTCGATATCCATCATCTCGAACGTCTCATTGAAGGCGGTCTGCTCCAGGGACGAGGCGGCGATGACGATTGAGGAGATCGAAAGGCTGGCCGCCTGGTGCGCTAGCGCCGGCATCGGCGAGATCGAAGTGTCGGAGGCCGGCTTTTCGTTGCGCCTGCACATGCAATCCGTTGTTGCCTCGACACCCCTGGCCGAAGCCCCGAAGGCCGAAACGGCCTTCAAGGGCGTGCGCGCGCCCGGCGTCGGCGTGTTCCGTCTCGATCACCCGACGACCGGTCGCCCGATCGCCGAACCTGGCCAGACGGTTCGCAAGGGCGAGACGGTCGGCGTCCTGCAGGTCGGCCAATGCCTGAAGGCAATCGTTGCGCCGGCAGACGGTGTGCTGGGTGCAGCGCTGATCGAGGACGGAGCGGTCGTCGGCTACGGCACGCCGCTCTACGGGCTGGTGTGAAGCAAGGCGATGGTTCGAACCACTGAGGAAAGCGCCATGGCGGCCCAAGGATTGCAGGTCGATATCAATTCCGACATGGGCGAGGGTTTTGGAGCCTACAGGCTCGGCGACGATGCGGCGATCCTCGACATCGTCAGTTCCGCCAATGTGGCCTGCGGCTTTCACGCCGGCGACCCCGAGATCATGGCGGCCACGTTCTCGATGGCGCGCGACAAGGGCGTTGCTGTTGGCGCGCATCCGAGCTTCGCCGATCTGTGGGGGTTCGGACGCCGCATCATTCCGCATTCCATGGATGAGATCGAAAGGCTGGTCGCCTACCAGATCGGCGCGGCGCAGGCGCTTTCCGCCTATGCCGGCCACCCGATCCGCTACGTCAAGGCGCATGGCGCGCTAGGCAATCTTACCCAGACCGATCGTGGCGTCGCCGAAGCGGTGACGCGCGCGGTCAAGGCCGTCGATCCCGGCCTGATCTGCCTGGCCATTGCGCTCGGCTTCCAGGACAGGATCGCGCGCGACGCGGGCCTGACGGTCAGGTCCGAAATCTTTGCCGACCGCGCCTATACGGAGGAAGGCTTTCT
>NZ_RZRK01000674.1:0-3380 GCF_003997835.1 Mesorhizobium sp. M7A.F.Ca.CA.004.12.1.1 | reverse complement strand
GTGTAGTAAGCCTTCCGGTTCTTGTTGACCCGGTAGGTGAGGGACTTCAGTCCCCAGTTCTCGACCCGGCCGACGGACCCGCCATTAGCGGAGATGACACCCTTGTACTGTTCGACAAGCGCATCGACCTGCTGCTGCGAGAGGTCCTGCCGGGCAAGAAACACATGTTCGTAAAGAGCCATTATGTCCTATGCCTTTCTTCGTTTCTCTCCCGGTTCCCGGCGGCAAAAGCCTCTGCAACTTCTCTGACCCGCAAACCCTCGAAGGGGCAGGGGGAAGAAAGGAGCATGACGAGACGGTCGAGAGCGGAGACACGGGAGGCGGAAGCACTTCCGGCTTCACACGAAGGTTCTGAAAAACCTCCGGCCCTCCGTTCAGCCCCCAGCAAGGACCGGCAGATTGCGGGCGTCTATACAGCAATCCGGCCGCAAAGCAAGCGCAAGCGGCATTCCCGTGTGTCATAGCCGATGATCGGGGAGCAGCAACGGTCGGAGTTGTGGTTTCCGGCAACCACGTCTTAACCACACCAGCAGGTTGTGTGGAGTTGAAGCCTGGCCATCAACGGTCGATTCATCATCGAAGGCGCAAAAGCCCGGACAACCGCGCAAAAGCGGCAAGCATTCCCGGGGGTAAGGATGCTTTTCAACAAATTCTGGCGCTCGAAGAGCGGCAATTTCACGCTTGTGCTGGGACTGGGTTTGCCGGTCATCCTGACGGCAGTCGCTTTCGCAACCGATATCTCGACCCTTATGCGAGCCAAGAGCAATCTGCAGAACGCTCTTGATTCGGCAAATCTTGCTTCTTCGCACCTTGGCGATCTCGACATCACCCGCAATGACGCTTTCAACCGCTATTTCCAGGCCAACATCGTCGGTCATGGCGAACTCGGCAATGCGCAGGCGACGCTGACTGTCGATAAGGGCGTCAACTTCGTCAAGACAAAGGCGATTGCCTCGGCGGACGTCAATCTCAACTTCGCCTTCCTGTTCGGCGACAGCAAGCACATCGTGGTCGATGCCTCGGCGGTCGAATCGAACAACCAGCTCGAAGTCGTGCTGGTACTGGACAACACCGGCTCGATGGCCGGCGCGCGCATGACGGCACTGAGGACGGCGACAAAATCGTTGCTCGACACGCTCGAAGCGGCGAAATCGCCGACGCGCAAGATCCGCGCCTCGCTGGTTCCTTTCGTAACCGCCGTCAACGTCAATGGCGACGGCTTCGACCCGTCCTGGATCGACATGGACGGCAAGTCCTCAACCAACGGCGTCAATTTTCCCGTCATCGACGGCAAGCGGCCGAACCACATGGCGCTTTTCAAACAGCTCAAGAAGACCGGATGGACCGATGCCGGATGGAATGGCACCGGATGGAAGGGTTGTGTCGAGGCGCGGCCAGGCGCTTACAATATCTCCGACACGCCACCCGACACGGCCAAGCCCGACACGCTGTTCGTGCCGTACTTTGCGCCGGATGATCCCGAAGACGCCCAAAAGCCGTCTGGCTCCTATGGCAATTCGGATAAATACTACAACAACTCCTATCTCAACGATGTCAGCGACAAAACCAGGCTTGCCCAGTCGGGCATCAACATCCTGGGCATCGATCTCAGCAACCTGCTCGGCAATCTCATCGAACTTCTGTCGCCCGATGACAGGGCTGCCAGGGAAAAGATTGCCAAATATGTTGCGCCCGCCAAGGAACTCATAACCGAGATCGGCTCTCCCATCACTATCGGTCCGAACCGTGCGTGTCCGACCCCGGTGGTCCCCCTGACCGACGATTTCGACAAGCTGCGCAAGGCTGCCAGTCAGATGACCGAGTGGAACGGTTCGGGCACCAACGTCTCCGAGGGCCTGTCATGGGGTATGCGGGTGCTGTCGCCCGCCGCGCCCTACACCGATGGGGCGCCGTGGAAGACGCCCGGCATCAGCAAGATCGTGCTGTTGCTCACCGACGGCGAGAACGTCGTCTATGGCGCCAGCCAACAGCCGACGAAATCTGACTACACATCATATGGTTATCTGGCCGGCGGCCGTTTCGGATCAGATAACCAGACGACCGCTGCGCGCAATGTCGACGGCTGGACCAAAAACGTCTGCACGCAATTGAAGAACGAGGGCGTGCAAATCTACACCATGGTGCTGCAATCCGACACCGCAGCCAACCGCGCGCTTTACAGCGCCTGCGCTTCTGATCCGAGCGGCTATTATGCAGTCAACGATCCGACCAAATTGCCGGACGTTTTCCAGCAGATCGCCAACAAGTTCTCGAAGCTGCAATTGACGAACTGAACGCGCGATCCGACACAGACGAGCCTGAGGGATCGTTGGGCTCAACTCGTATGGGCGACAACCTTGTCCTTGTCGACCGTTTCGGGGAAGAAGTCAGGCGCTGCCTGACGCTTGCCGAACATCATATCGTACTGCAGCAGGCGGAAATCGCGGATCGCCGGATCGATCTCCTTCTGCCGCGCCCAATCGGGCGTGGCTTCGCCAGCCGGCGTCAGCAGAAGATTGCGGTCGACGACACGGTAGCGTTCGCTCATCTCGCCCAGGAAGCCGGTGTAGTAGGGATGGCTGATTCCGGCCGTTTTCAGGATATGATAGGGCAGGAAGGCTGGGCTGACGGCACCCATCTGCTCAGCCGGCCCGGTGCGGTTCGACCAGATGACCAGCGGCGTCTCGTGATGCTCGAGAGCAGCCTCGGGCGACGCTTCCTTGCGCGGCGCGACATTGTCCTTGAGGAAGCCGGTTTCGACATAGACCGGCCCCAGCGGCGGCAGATGGTCGCCGAAGAAGGCGATTACGGTGGGGCGGGAGCGTTTCTTGGCCCATTCGACGAGGCGTTCGAGGCCGCGATCGGCATCGGCTGAGCCCTCGGCGTAGCTGAGTAGCGATTCGCGCGCCCACTGGCTGATCGGCGCCTGCACCCTATGCGTGGGATTGTAATAGCGGTTCGGCTCGTAGGGACCGTGGTTTTGCAGGCTGACCGCAAAGAAGAACACCGGCTCGTCGCTGGCGTCGGCCTCGCTGATGATCTCGTCGGTCATCGCCGCATCCGATGCCAGTGGCCCGCGCTTTTGCATTGGCGGCAGCGTCTCTTCCGACATGAAATCGTTGAAGCCGAAATCGGCATAGACCGCGCCACGGTTCCAGAACCAGTTGGTGCCGGGATGGATGGCGCGCGCCCGGTAACCCTGGCTCTTCAGGAAGGTCGCGAGCGAAGGCGTCGGCGTGCGCACATATTGCTGATAGGGGATGCTGCCTGCCGGCAGGAACGCGTTGGAGAAGCCGGTCAGCGCCTCGAACTCGATATTGGCGGTCATGCCGCCGAACTCCGGCGAGAACATCGAGCCCGAGCGCAGCGCCCGCACATTG
>NZ_RZRK01000673.1:0-3401 GCF_003997835.1 Mesorhizobium sp. M7A.F.Ca.CA.004.12.1.1 | reverse complement strand
CCCCACAAGGGGGAGGGAGACTCCAGTCGGCGCTGACAACGGCAAACTGCCAATGTTTCAGACGCCAAAAGGATCGGTGCGCGGCAGCGTTCCCTCCCCCTTGTGGGGAGGGTCCTTCTTCGCAAGAACCCATATGCGATAGCCCTGCCTCAAGGGGGGAGATCGGACGTCGCGACCATTTTCGCCAATTTTCGACGTTAGAAAAAAGCTGTGAAGTTGAAGCTGCCAATCTCCCCACTTGAGGGGGAGATGTCCGGCAGGACAGAGGGGGGCGCTGTCTCGCCGACATCCAAAGAGTCCGGCTAATTCCCCGACACCAATGTATCCGTGATCTCAAACCGCTCGGCCACCCCGATGCGGATCATGTTGAGGCTGCCTTCGCGGGTGAAGCGGAAGTCGCCGGGCGCGTCGGAACCGGCCGGCTGGCCGGCACGGAAGGAAATGATGCGCGTGCCGCCGTCGGGCCAGGTCACAGTGATGTTCGCCTTGTCGGCGGTGTGCACCACGCTGACCTTGCAGCGCTCCATCGGCTGGCCGACATAGCGGGCGCAGGGAATCTCGGGATCCGGCGAGACGTCAGGCGCCGCCAGCGCCAGTACGTACGCATCCTGCATGGCGGCGCGGCCGATTTCGGCGGCGGATTTTGGCGTGCTTTCGGCTGCCGGGCCGGCGCCGCCAAGCCGCGCCGTCAGGTCGGGCGGTGCGACCGGCGCGCTGTTGGCCGGGCCGGTGGCATGGGATTGATCCGGCGCCGAGGACTGCCCGGCGTCATTGGCGCTGCCGGTGGAGGCAACCACCGGCGCGTCGGCCGGTCTTGTCTCGCCTTCGACATAGGGAGCCGGATTGAGGGGGATGAGATAGCGCGCCGGCGCCCAGCCGCTCAGCTTCTCCTTGCCCGTGCTTTCGATTTTGCACCATTTGTAGCCGTTGATGTCGTTGCAGCCGAGATTGGTGACCATGTCGCCGCTGCTCAGCCGCGCCTCGACCGTGGCGACCGGCGATGCGGTGGTGCGGACTTTGAGAAGGTCGTCCGGCGCCAGGCCGGTGACGACGGAGATGACGAGCTCCGGCGCCTCTTGGGCCATCTCTTCAGCCATAGCGGGGGCAATCACCGGCCACGCCGTCATCAACAGCGGAGCCGCAATCAGCGCATGGAGGGTTGTTCGGAGCGTAACTGTGCGCCTCATCTTTTGGCCGTGCGCTGATACCGTGCCGCGGCGGATCGAGCCCGCCGCAAGCCCGGCCGGTTTTATAAGGGACGACGCGGCGCCATGTAAGCCCGAAAATTCGGCTCGCCGTTTCGCCAGCCTCAACCCGGACCGCCGGGCCGTGAGGCAGCTCAGCTGGACGGGCGTGAACGCGCAAGAGCGTTCAGCCGGGCATGAACGCAAGAGCGTTCAGCCGGGCAGGGGCATGAAGCCGGTTCTGAGCGCGTGAGCCCATTCCGGCCGGCCCGCCTGTTCGGCTTGCCTGGCGGCCGCCTCGTGGTCGTAGTCGACGGCGATGGCCTCGAAGCGGTCGGGTTGGCCGTTGCTGCCCAAGGTGACGATGCCGTAGCGCGCATGCGGCGAGCCCTGCTCGGAGACATGCGCCGGCGGTGTGGAATCCTCATAGGCAGGGCAGCCGATGCTGCCCGGATTGAAGATGACGGGACCATCGGGGACGCGGATCAGTTCCGCGCGGTGGCTGTGGCCGCACAGCGCGATGCGGCAAGCCGGGTCGAGCGTCTTCAGCCGCCGCCGGATCGCCGCCAACGGCGCACGCACCAGCTGGCCATTGACGATGGTATCGGCGAGATATTTCTCGTCATGGTCGGGACGGGCGTGGAAAGCGATGATTCCGGGTGCGATCTCCAGCGTCAGCGGCTGGGCGAAAAGCATCTGGCGCTGCGTCTCGGTCAGCCGCTCCTGCGCATAGACGTCGGAGGGCCACATGGTGTCATCGGCGGGGTCGGCGGCGACACGGCGGTCGTGGTTGCCGCGCACGGTCGGCAGGTTCAGCGCCTCCAACCGCGCAAATGTCTCGCGCGGCCAGAGCGGGCCGGAAACGCTGTCGCCGAGATTGACGGTCAGGTCGGCGCCGCCGCGCCGCTCCAGATCGTCAAGCACGGCGTCGAGCGCCAGCACATTGCCGTGGATATCGGCGAGGACGGCGATGCGCATTTCGGGAAGCTCCTGTGTGACGCCGCTTTTCCTTTTCCCCACGTTCGTGGGCGAGGAACCCAAGTTCTGCAAGGTCAGGCGTGCACTTCAATATCGTGGCCGCCGACCGCCGGCAGTGCCGGATCGTCGCCGGCGGCGGCGATGACGCTGTCGAGCAGGCCGGGGAAGCGGGCGTCGAGATCGGCGCGGCGCAGTGTGATCATGCGGTTGGTGCCGACCACCTCGGCGCGGGTGACGCCGGCCTCGCGCAATTTGGCCAGGTGGTAGCTCAGATTGGTCTTCGAGCCGAAATCGAGGAACTGGCTGCAGTTCAGCGGCACGCCTTGCTTGCTGGCGAGATAGCGCACGATGGCGAGCCGGGTCGGGTCGCCGAGCACGCCAAGCACGATCGGCAGGCTGATCTGGTCCGTATTGGGGTGTGGCAAGGTCATGGCTCGAAACTAAGCACAGTCGGGTCCGATTTCAACGCATCCATCATTGTTGGCCCGCACGCGGCCTTTCTCCGTCTGGCGCCGACCTGTGCTGACACAGGGCTGTCAGGAAGGTTCAGCTATTTTTCCCTGGCTTCATTGACATGATGCCCTATTGTGTCCAATTGTTCAATAACTTTTGAACTAAGGACATCCCGCCATGGACAAGCGCCTTTTCTGGCTCGCGCTCGGATCGTTCACGATCTCGACCGAAGGCTTCGTCATCTCCAGCCTTCTGCCCGACATCGCGGCGGATGCCGGTATCTCCATTCCGCTGGCCGGCACGCTGATCACCGCCTTTGCGCTCGCCTATGCGATCGGCACGCCGATCCTGGCGACGCTGACAGGCGAGTGGGACCGGCGCCGCGTCATCCTGTGGACGCTGGTGTTCTTCGTGCTCGGCAACGTCGCCGCTGCCTTGAGTTCCTCCTTCGAACTGCTGCTGGTCGCGCGCATCGTCATGGCGCTGTCGTCGGGCCTGTTCGCCGCAACCGCGCAAGGCACCGCGGTGGCGCTGGTCGATGACCATCACCGGGCGCGTGCCATCGCCGTCGTCGTCGGCGGCACCACGGTGGCCGTTGCGCTCGGTGCGCCACTGGGCGCGCTCGTTGCCACCGTTGCCGGCTGGCGCGGAACTTTTTTTGCCATCGCCGGCCTTGGCGCGCTTGCCGGCGCGATCCTTTGGTACCGGCTGCCGCGGGGCATCGTTGGCACCAGGCTGCCCTTGAAGCGCAGGCTGGGGGCAGCGCTGCGTCCCGGCGTGATGCCG
>NZ_RZRK01000672.1:0-3405 GCF_003997835.1 Mesorhizobium sp. M7A.F.Ca.CA.004.12.1.1 | reverse complement strand
CGATACCTCTGCCGCGCTCGACCGGGTCAAGCGCAGCGGCCTGCGCGATCAGTGGGAGGCGCGGGCAGCGCTGGACCTCGAAGCCGCGAGGCTCGCCGCCTTGCGCCACACGCCAGCCGACCTCGATCGGATGCGGCAATTGCTTGCCGCGCGCGGCACTGTCGCCGAAGGCGGAAGCGAAGCCTTCATCCGGCGCGATCTCGCCTTCCACAAATCGGTTGTCGCGGCGTCCGGCAACAGGGCGATGATGGAGCTCTACGACTTCTTCACCGCTGCCATCACCGAGACCATCCATGCCACCATCGACGGCGATCTGCCCGAGCCGGACCACCAGGCGCATGCGGCAATCGTCGACGCCATTGCCGCGAGCGATCCCGAGCGCGCCGTTGCCGCCGTCCGAGCCTTCATGGCGCCGGTGCTTGCCCAACTTGAAAGACTGCTTTCGCAATGAACCAGAGTTTTCGTCAGCCTGATCCGAAGGCCGAGGTCGAGGGTCTGGAACTCATCGGTGCCGAGGCCGACAGCCTGCCCATGCCGCAGCCGCCTGAACTGCGCAGCCGTGCGGCGCGCATCGTGCTTGGCGCGAGCCTTGTGCTGATCGCCTTCAGTCTGCGGCCGCTGTTTTCGAGCCTGTCGGTGCTGTTGCCCGAGGTGATGCAGGCAACCGGGCTGTCGACAACGGGCGCCAGCCTGCTGACGACGCTGCCCGTCCTGTGCCTCGGCCTGTTCGCGCCCTTCGCGCCAAGGCTTGCGCAGCGCTATGGAGCCGAGCGCACTTTGCTCGGGGCGCTCGCCTTGCTGGTGCTGGGAACCGGCCTGCGCTGGTTCGGTACGGTTCCTCTGCTGTTTGTCGCGACTTTCCTGGCCGGCGGCGCCATTGCCATCGGCAATGTGCTGCTGCCGGGCCTGGTGAAGCGCGATTTCGCCGACAGGGCCGCCGTCATGACCGGGCTCTACACCATGGCGCTCTGCGCCGGCTCGGCCGCCGCCGCCGGCTTCACGCTGCCGATCGAGCATTTTGTCACCGGTTCATGGTCCGGAGCACTTGCTGCCTGGGCGGTGCCGACCCTGATTGTGTTGCTGATCTGGATTCCGCAGGCGCTGGGCAGCCGGCGGCAAGTGAGCCATCAAGGCTTTCGCGTCGTCGGGCTTTGGCGCGATCGCCTGGCCTGGCAGGTGACGCTGTTCATGGGGCTGCAGTCGGCGCTCGCCTATTGCATCTTCGGCTGGCTGGCGCCGATCCTGCGCGAGCGTGGCTTCGATGCGGCCACCGCTGGCGCCATGGTTTCGGTGTCAGTGATGGCGCAGGTCATCACCTGCCTCGCCGTGCCATCCTTTGCGATGCGGCTGAAGGACCAGCGCGGCATCAATGTGGCGCTCGTTGCCACGGCGGTGGTCGCGCTGCTCGGCATTCTCTTTGCGCCGACCTCGACGATGCTGTTCTGGGCGGTCCTGCAAGGCATCGGGCAAGGTGGCCTTATCGCGGCTGCCATGAGCTTGATCGTGCTGCGTTCGCCGGATTCGCATGTCGCCGCGCATCTTTCAGGCATGGCGCAAGGCGTCGGCTATGTGCTGGCGGCATTCGGTCCGCTGCTGGTGGGCCTGATCCGCGACTGGACCGGCAGTTTCTCGGGAACGGCGTTCCTGTTCGTCGCGCTCGGGCTTGGCGTAGCCATCATGGGGCTCGGTGCCGGCCGTGCGCTGCATGTCGGCGCGCGGACCGTGCGCGAGGGCGAGCAATAGCGTCCGCAATCCTGCACGAAATGTTGACTGCCACGCCCCGGGAATGCCTTGCCGTATGGCCTTGCGCGGATATGTATCGCGCATCAGTCGAACGGAGCGGGCGATGACGAAACACGACATTCAGATCAAGACCAGGGATGGTGTTGCCAATGCCGGGCTTTTCCACTCGGCAAACGCATCTCCTGCCAAGGCCGGCGTCATTCTCTATCAGGACGCCTTCGGTCCGCGGCCGGCGCTCGACGGTATGGCCGAGCGGCTCGCGAATGAAGGCTATGCGGTGCTGGTGCCCGACCTATTCTACCGCAATGCGCCCTACGGGCCGTTCGACGCCAAGACCGCCTTCGCCGAGGAAAAGACCAAAATCCCGCTGATGGCGCTGGTCACCGGCACGACACAGGAGATGACCATCAGCGACAGCGGTGCGTTCCTCGACGCGCTTGCTGCCGAGGGCATCACCGGGCCGATCGGCACCGTCGGCTATTGCATGGGTGGCGGCCGGGCGTTGAACGCCGCCGCTAACTATCCCGACAGGATAAGGGCGGCCGCAAGCTTCCATGGCGGCAATCTGGCCAGCGACGCCGCCGACAGCCCGCATCGCAAGGCAGCCTCCATCAAGGCGCGCGTCTATGTCGGCATGTCGGGTGTCGACAGAAGTTTCCCGCCGGAACAATCGATGCGATTGGAGGAAGCGTTGCGGGTTGCGGAAGTCGACCATGTCATCGAGAACTATGCCGGGATGGCGCATGGCTGGTGCGTGCCCGATCATAGCGTTTTCAACGCCGCGGGTGCCGAACGCCATTGGAAGCGGCTGACGACGTTGTTCGCCGAGACGCTGATCTAAGGCAGCGGTCGCGCCCCTGAGCAGGACGCTACGCGTCTTTGAACCAGAACGGCAGCCGATGCGGCAAAGAGTGAGCGATGCTTGCCCTTTCGACGGCGGCAGATGACTTTCACCTTGCCGCCGCCGGATCGGGCAGCACCTAGGCGTTTGCCTTGCGATAGGCTGCTACGACAAGCCAAATTGCGGAAAGCAGAAAGTAAAACGCGCCGAACCCGGCATAAGGGGCGATGTCCAGAATCGTCGGCGCAGCCGTGCCGAGGGATCGGCTGATCATGAAGCCGCCGGCGAGGGCCGACTGCTCACCACTGAGGATCATCGGCCATTGTGCGCCTTGGTAGCGCCAACGCTTTAGTCCCGTGTTCAGCTGCAGCAGGCCTGAGAGGATCGCCCAAACCCCAAACACGGCCAGAACGGCATACATGCTGTTGTTAACCGCCACGATGACGGCGAGCGCCGTTATCGTGCTGACCACGACATTCAAAGCCTGGGACGAGTTGGCCTTCAGGCCGCCATTTACCCTGGCGTCAACCAGATTGGCGAGAGCGTCCCATGCCGGGTAGATCACGAGCAGAAACGCGGTGGGACCGGGTTGCCCGTTGAACAGGATGGCGGCAGCAACCCAGGCGATAGAAAATATGGCGCGTGCGAAATAATAGGATCGTAGCCATCCGGACCGGGTGAAAGATTGGTTTTGCATTGGCAGATTCCTTGTTGCTGTCTACCTATTAGTAGGTAGACAAAACCCCTAAGTCAACCCAATGTCCGGAACACCTCCCTGTGAGAATCGGGAACGATGCAACCTTGACAGTTCGCCTACCAGA